>CAZRVL010000003.1:32113-76427 GCA_964603455.1 uncultured Lachnospiraceae bacterium | reverse complement strand
CATCAGAACTCGGTCGAGTCCGAGCTTTTTGCATTCCTCGAGCGCAAGTCCGAGCTTTTTGCATTCCTCGAGCGCAAGTCCGAGCATCTTTGTCGCGATACCCTTGCGTCTCTCGGAGGGACGAACGCCGTCACCTATGTGACCTCCGGTGAATTTTAAGGCATCGCTGAGATAATGCCGTATGTTCACAGCTCCGACAAAGCGGTCGCGCTCTTCATCAAGGCAGAACAGCTGAGTTGACGGTACCTTTCCGGGCGCGGGAGGTGTTTCATATAATGTGCGAATATAGGCTTCGATGTCGTGATAGTCGCATTTTGTGATCGCGGACGGGACGATCTCCTCGCCCGAGGCTGTCCACTCGTCCATCATATCGATGAGCTGTGAGTGATATTCGGGAGTCAGCTTGACAAGCTTCAGCTTCATTTGCGGCTGCTTTTCGAGCCTTCCGCAGTACCAACCCAGAGTGCCGTCCTTTTTTACGATATATCCACGGCTCGTTTCGTGTATCGGAGCTACGATGTCACCCGGCTCGATTTTCAGCATATAGTCCGAATAATCCTTTGCGCGGGTGTCGTTGTAAAGATAATCGTTCGGTATCCAAAGCTCGTAGCCGCTCGAAGAGTGGCGTATACGGCTGAATTCGTCGCCCTTTTCGAGCATTTCGATCTGATTGTCGATCCAACGAAGATTTATCGAGCTTTCAGAGGGCGATTGCGCATCGAGTGTATAGGCGGTCGGCAGCTCATCTACCGAGATAAATTCGCATTCGCTGCCGTCGGCGTTTGCATCCGGAATAATTAGCAGATTTAGCTGACCGAAATTTTTTATTCCGCAGCCGCCATCTATCGAAATGACCTTGCGCTCGGTATCGATCTTTGGGTCACAGCAGGCAATCTTGTCATCAAACAGCGTAGTCGGATAATGACCGACCACAACGTATTTTTCAAAAGTTGGTGCAACGGCATAAAAATTGTCGTACTTGATAAGGTCGGCATAATCGAGAGCCTCGTTTGCGGCAATATTTGTGTCACGCAGACCACCGTGTACGAATATGTATTTTTGTGTTTCCAGAACGGTTGCACAGCCTGACAGAAATTCAAGCTCGGATTTGAAATGCTCCAATACCTTGTCCTTTATCAAAAGCACTTCCTCGGGGCTTTGACATATCATTCCGAGCTCCTCGGTCATTTCGTCCCAGAACGAGCCGTTCCAGCTTCGTATTGCCTTGAGATATTCGAAAAATTCCTCGGCATTTTCGGGTGAAAGCTCGTTTATCATCTCGAGTCTGGCGGCATCGACGTTTCCGAGCAGCGGGATCACATTTCCGCGTTCGCAGAGCTTCATTATGTATCTGAGAGTCTTGAGATTTTCATAGCCCTTTTCGATCATGTCACCGACTATTATGAGATAATCGTCTCTGCAAAATTCGGCGCGGCTGAGCAGTCGGCAGAGAAGGCTGTAATGACCGTGAATGTCACTCACAACGAGTATCCTTCTTCCGGAGGCTATATTTTGTCGAATAAATTTCATTGTTGGCTGCATAAATTTAATATAGCTTTCGAGAGAACGAAAACTTCCTTTCTTTTATATAAGTCTGAGTTCGCGTGCCGCTCTTTCCCAATACTCTTCGGGAAGCACCGAGCTTCCGTCAAAGCGTTCGGATGCGGCTATCCTCCAAGCAAGTGCAACACATCTTGCCGCACTGTCGCGTTCCTCATACATATCTCTGATTATGCACTTAGCCCAGACTCCGGATTTTTCGGCAAGTCCACTGCGGTAAAATTCGCGTTCCATTCTGCGTTTGTCATAGTCAACGATATATGTTCGATACCGCCATATTCCGCCCTTCGATTCGAGTATCAGGAATTTTGAACCCGGATTTATATCATGCGGAAGACCTATGCTCGGACAGAATATCAGTCGTTTTCCGGCTGCTTCGGCAACCCCGGCACGATGTGTGTGTCCGCACAAAAGCACACTGCCTGGAACTTCGGTAAGATAATGCTCTATCAACGTCTGACGATTCATTATCCACTCCTTTGTGGCTTTTGGAGAGCCGTGGCAGGCGGTTATCGGCGGAATGCCCTTTATACCGAGTTCTTTTTCTGGGAACACGCTGAGTGATGTCGGCATAGCCTCGAAACGATTCAGATCACATTCCGCAAGATTTTCATATGTGTATAAAAGCGATCCGCTGCTCGAAGAGTGCCGCCAGCCGTCATCTGGATTCTCGCGATGCTTAAGCATATAATCCTCCCGGTTTCCTCTTACGAACCAGCAGGGGAATGCTGCACGGCACTCATCAAGCAGATACAGCGTTTTTTGCGGATATGGAAAATCTGTCAGATAGTCACCAAGGAAGACGATCCCGTCCGGCTTTAGTCGATCTATCATGCAAAGTGCATTCTCAAGAGCCATATAATTTGAATGGATGTCAGAAATGATCGCAAGCCGCATAAGTACCTCTTTCTCCGCTCGGCGGAATAAATTTATATCTCACCATATATTATATAATTTTTCGAGCGTTCTGTCAATGGTCTTTTGCCATCAAAAAAAAATATTTACGAATTTGTTTATTTCTATTGACAAACGCGCAAAAATGTGATAGAATATGAGCGTCATATAATTGACTGCCTTTCATAAAGGAAGGGTCGAATAAGTCTGAAAGATAAATTTTCGGACTGCCTTTTAAGCTTTATTTTTGATTTACAACGAATAAAGTTAAAGAACCAAGCTCGTAAATGAGCGGAAAGGATGCTTTCGCACAGCGAAGGCAATGGTTATGATTTATGGAAAAGATTAAAGTAGTACAGATCGGATGCGGCGGACGCAACGGCGCACATTTTCAGAAGCTTTCGAGCTTTGAGGATGTCGAGATAGTCGGCTTCTGCGATATAATCCTCGATCGTGCGGAAGCAAGAGCAAAGGCTTACGGTTCGGGTAAGTGTTATACCGATTATGTTGAGATGCTCGATGAAACAAAGCCGCAGGTCGCTTTTGTTGCGGTTCCCCCTCATGTTCACGGCGAGATCGAGCCTGAGCTTATAAAGAGAAAGATACATTTTCTTATGGAGAAGCCTATGGCTCTCACATATTCGGTCGCTGAGAATATCTGCGATGAAGCCGAAAAGGCAGGCATTATAACCGCGTGCGGCTTCCAGGACAGATACCAGAGTCTTACCGATATTATGAAGGACTACATAAAGGATAAGCAGGTCGGTCTCGTATCCGGTGGATGGCTCGGTGGAATCCCGGGTGTGCCGTGGTGGAGAACTTTTGAGACCTCGGGCGGTCAGGTAGTTGAACAGAATATCCACCTTTTCGACCAGCTCCGTTGGCTTTTCGGCGAACCCGTCAATGTATTCTGTGATTCTGGCAAGGGAATAGTTGATCCCGATGAATACGGTGTACCCGGATACAATGTTGATGACTTCTCGTCCGCTACTATGAAGTTCAAGTGTGGAGTTGTTGCAAACCTCTTCACTGCTTGCTATTTCAGACCCGGTGCAAAGAGTCCGAGCGGAATGACGATTTACGGTAAGGACTTTACAGTTGAGTATTCGCTCCGCCGTTCGCTCACCATTACTGATATTACCGGTGTACGTCATTGGGAGCGTGCAAATGATGAGCTTATCTTTACCGACATAGATGGAACTGTTACCAAAACTCCGGATACCGAACAGACCGGACTTCAGGACAGAGCATTTATCGATGCTATAAAGACCGGTGATCTTTCGCTCATTCGTTCGAATTATCGTGATGCGCTTAAGTCGCTCAAGCTCACTATGGCGTGCAACGAGTCTGCTCAGACCGGCAAGGCTATCGAGCTTTGATCATTATAATTTAAATGAAAACACAGATCGACTATCATCGGTCTGTGTTTTTGTTATACTTAGTTTTGCAAAAATACTTTGCGGATATGATACGTTATTTTACATTCAGCTTTGCAAGACCTCCCTCGGCTGTCTCTTTGTATTGCTTTGATATGTCAAGCCCGGTCTCTTTCATGACCTTTATCACCTTGTCGAGTGATATTTTACGCGAATCTGACAGAAAGCTTGCAAGGCTCACGGCATTTATCGCTCTCATCGCCGCAACGGCATTTCTTTCTATGCAGGGTATTTGAACAAGTCCGCATATAGGGTCGCAGGTAAGTCCTAAATGATGCTCTATAGCTATCTCGGCGGCATATTCGATCTTGTCGAGATCGAGTTCGAAAAGCTCTGCCAGAGCGGCGGCTGCCATAGCACACGCAGTTCCGATCTCAGCTTGACATCCGCATTCACTTCCGGATATCGAAGCATTCGTCTTGACAAGATTTCCGACTATTCCTCCGGCTGCAAGTGCTTTGACAATATCTCTGTCGGAATATCCGCGTTTTTGCTGCTGATAATAAAGCACGGCGGGAAGTACACCCGATGATCCGCAGGTGGGAGCGGTGACGATCCTCTCTCCGCAGGCATTTTGTTCACTCACTGCAAATGCATAGGCACAGACCATTCGGTTCTCGCGTGTTTCGGCACTTTCATCTATATGCTGGCGATTTAAGAGCTGTTTTGCCTTTTTTTGTACTCCGAGACCACCCGGAAGTATCCCGTTGTCGGCGAGACCGGCAGCGATGCTCTGCTTCATATAATGCCAGACATCTCCTAAATAATCCATTATCGCACGTCCCTCAGTCTGCGCAACATATTCCCAGAGGCGTATATTTTCGGTACGGCAAAATTCGGCTATCTTTTCAAACGAGGAAACTGGATATACATCGGGTTCATCGAAGGTCGGATATTTGTCACATTCTATTCGTCCGCCGCCGGTGCTCACAACCCGTATCCTTTCGATCTCTGTATCGTTTTTGTATGCGATAAGATCGAGCGTGTTCGGGTGGCTCAAATTCAAATCTGTTGTATTGAATATGAGATCGCAGTGTATCGGAGATAATGTGGATTTTATTATCCTGTCTGTACCGTGACCGATACCTGTTTTTGCGAGCGATCCATAGAGTATGACCTTGAATCTGTCGGCATCCGGATGCTTTTCAACGAACATTTTGCAGGCCCTTTCCGGTCCCATAGTATGTGAGCTCGATGGTCCGCGTCCGACACGGTACAGGTCGCTGAGTGATTTCATTCCTGTCGGCGGCGTATTGCTTTTTTCTTCGAGCTCTTCGCCTATATTGAAAAGATGATCTATCGGAACATCGAATATCTTCGCGAGCTTTTGCATATTCTCGGTAGATGGCATAGCAAGTCCGGTCTCCCATTTCGATACTGCGCGGTTGCTGACACCCAGGCATTCACCGAGCTTTTGCTGTGTTATCTTGTTCTCTTTTCTCAGCTTGGTAAGCTTTTTTGCAAAAACATTGTTTTCCATCATAAATTCCTTCCGAATAAAAATATTATCTGCATATATTCTATCATATTTTCGGCGGCTTGTCAAGATGAGTATCAACTTTTGGTTGATAATATTTTTCCCAATATATTCCGAAAATCTGATTTACGAAATTGTTTCGTAAAAAAGCTATTGACAAACAGCTCTAAAAATGATAAAATTATAGTGAAATATATTTTCCCAAAAGTGAGGATACAAAAATGAAGATCAACGTAAATTTTGATAAAGAGCTTGGAAGGATACGTCCGCTCCACGGAGTCGGTCAGCCGCCTATGCACGGTATCGGCGGTCAGTATATGCACTATCTTACCGAAGCTCATATCCCGTATTCGCGCCTTCACGATGTCGGAGGACTTTTCGGAGGATTCGTATATGTGGATATTCCGAATATATTCCGAGATTTTTCGGCTAATGAGTATGACCCCAATTCATATGATTTCGGATTTACCGATATACTCATAAAGCAGATCATTGATGCTAAATGCGAACCGATATATCGTCTCGGCGTTACGATCGAGAACTATCATTATGTGAATACCTACCGCATATATCCGCCTACGGACTTTGCAAAGTGGGCGCGTGTCTGCGAATACATAATCAAGCACTATAATGAGGGTTGGGCAAACGGCTTCCATTATGGAATAAAGTACTGGGAGATATGGAATGAGCCGGACGGCTATCAGGATCTGTCGGACAATCAGATGTGGAAGGGAACTATGCAGGAGTATTTCGAGCTTTACGAAACCACTTCGAAGCATCTCAAGAAGCGTTTCGGCGACACCATAAAGGTTGGCGGCTTTGCATCCTGCGGATTCTATGCGGTCGTTAACGCAAGCGATGACCCGCGCCAGAATTATTTTATCGAATTTTTCCAAAAGTTCCTCGACTATATAGATGAAACAAAATCTCCGCTTGATTTCTTCTCATGGCACAGCTACGGAAGTGTCGATGTCACTATGAGAATGGCTGATTATCTCGATGCGGAGCTGACTAAGCACGGACTTGGAGATATAGAGACTCAGTGCAATGAGTGGAACAATGCTGCACCCTTAAAATATCGCGGAACATCCTATGCTTCTGCACAGGCGGCTGCGATGATGATCGCTATGCACGATAAAAAGACCGATATAATGTGCTATTATGACGCACGTATTGATGCTTCGATGTACGGCGGACTTTTCAATCCCCTCGACCATACACCGCTCTGTACATATTATTCTTTCAAGGCATACGGTGAGCTTTACGTTCTCGGAACGAGAGTCGAAGCTATTGGCGGAGATTCGAATGTTCGTGTGCTTGCGGCGACCGATGGAGAAAAGCGTGCAGTACTCATCTCGAATGTCGGCGAAGCCGTTGACATTGAGACCGGACTTGAAAATATGAAGGTAATACTTGTCGATGGCGATCATTTCTTTACCGAAACCGATTTGAACAGCGCATCGTTCAAGCTCGGAAAAGAACAGGTAGCACTTCTTTTAAGTGAGTAAAATCCAAACTTTTGGGATGTTAGTGTGTGATTTTCTATAAATTCGTAAAAAAATTAATAAATTTTCGTCTAACCCCTTCCATTTTTGCCGGAAATGATGTAAAATATTAATATATACGTTTGGTGAAAGGCATGGTAATAAATCATGAAGACCTATGGAAAAAAGACTTGGCTGATCCCCGACTGCTTTTTAGAGCCGGTATCGAATGGAAATTTCGTAAGTCATGAGGCAATATGCGTTATAAATACCTCCTCCGAGAGGGCAGATATAAAGCTTACGCTTTTCTTTGAGGATCGCGATGCCGATGACAGCTTCTCGTCATTCTGCGAGCCCATGCGGACACATCATATCCGTCTCGACTATTTAAAGAATGCGAAGGGCGAGGAGATACCGAGAAATGTTCCGTATGCGATACTTGTCGAATCTTCGACTCCGATAGTCGTGCAGTACAGCCGTCTCGATACAGCTCAGTCCGAGTTGGCTCTTATGACCACGATCCCGTATGCGGATTGACAGCCTTAGGCAAACTTTATTAATATTTATTAAGGAGATATATTATGAAAATCCCATTTAAAGTAGATCTCAACGGCAAGGTTGCACTTGTCACAGGCGGCGGCGGAGTGCTTTGCTCTGAATTTGCTAAGGCACTTGCGGCAAACGGCGCAAAGGTAGCGGTATGCGACCTAAGACTTGAAGCAGCGCAGAAGGTAGTTGACGAGATAATTGCAGAAGGTGGAGACGCTATAGCTGTCGGTGCTAACGTTCTCGACAAGGCAAGTCTCGAAGCTGCACGTGAAGTTATACTCGAAAAATTCGGCACAGTTGATATTCTGTTGAACGGTGCTGGCGGAAACAATCCGAAGGGAACTACTACAAAGGATACTTTTGATCCCGAAGACCTCGATGATACTGCGGAAGGTATCAAGACCTTCTTCGATCTTGATCCTGCTGGAATCGAATTCGTTTTCAATCTCAACTTCCTCGGAACTCTTCTTCCGACACAGGTATTCGCTAAGGATATGGCAAAGAAGGGCGATGCAGTCATTCTCAACGTTTCGAGCATGAACGCATTCAGACCGCTCACCAGAATCCCCGCATATTCGGGTGCAAAGGCAGCGGTTTCGAACTTTACACAGTGGCTCGCAGTACATTTTGCCAAGGTCGGTATCCGTGTGAATGCCATCGCTCCCGGCTTCTTCTCAACGAATCAGAACCATGATCTTCTGTTTAACCCCGATGGAACATATACTGCACGCTCGCAGAAGATACTTGCACACACTCCTATGAATCGCTTCGGTGTCACAGACGACCTTATCGGAACGCTTCTCTGGCTTGTGGATAATAATGCTTCAGGCTTTGTAAACGGCGTTGTAGTGCCTGTAGACGGCGGCTTTGCAGCTTATTCCGGAGTTTGATCTCGGGTCATATATTAAGTTAAAAAATATAAATAAAAACGCGGAGGCTGCATAGCTTCCGCGTTTTTTGCTCAGTCTGCGAAAAACTCATTAAGGCTGTCGATTATCGCCTTTTCTGAGGATTCGAGCGAGGCAAGATATGATGCTATTCCGGCATCGGGATTTTGTATCGCATAGAGGAATACTCTTCCGAGTCCGGCAAATCCGCCGGCAGGAGTGTTAAGGATTGCGAGGTCTGCGGTGATCGTGTTACTGATTATATTGAGCATTTCGATAGAATCGTCATCTCGCGAATATTTGTTTTGAAGTGCCTGCTCGAAATATTTCTCACGAACATAGTTGTAGCCGACCGAGCTGTATGCTTCAAGCAGTAGACTCAATTTTTCGGTGTCCTGAACCGTTACCGGGATACCGAAGGGATGAGTGTCGCTCGGAGTTTTGTAGTCATCCTGCGAGAGATCGTATTTCGGAACAGGGAGTATGCCGAAATCAAAGCTGTTCGCACGCATATCCTCAGTAGCCATCATTCCTATATTTCCGTAGTAGAAAAGAGCGCGTCCCTGTGTGAATATTGTGTTGTCCCAGTTTCCGGCTTTTACGATATATCCGTTGTCACTTGCAAATAACGAGCGCAACGCTTCGATAGCCCCGATCATACGCTCTTGGTCATAATCGAGCGTCAGCTCACCGTTGTCATTTTCTTTATAGCATTCGGAATATGCAGCTTGGAAGGAGCTCTTTTCCCATGCTGCAAAGCCGTACATATCGTTCTCGCTCTTAGTACCGTCATTGTCGAGATCGCTGTATATCTGCTTTACCATTTCCGAGAATTTGTCGAGTGTCCATTCGCCGTTTTTGACATCGGAATACGGAATATCGATTTTGTAGTCATCGGCTATTGACTTGTTCATGAACATTACCGCAGAGTCGCCGAGAAGCCTGTATGTAAAGTATGAGGCGAAGATATACTGCTTGCCGTTTATCTCATATGTATCGTTGAGATAGTTTGGCCACCACGGTTTTGTGAAGTCCTGATATTCAAGCTCGCGGATATTCTGAAAATAGCCTTCGGTCGAGAGCTGCCACATTTTTCCGCTGTGACCGTGTATTATGTCAAATACATCATCACCCGACTGAACCATATTCACCACATAGGTGTTGACATCGTTATAGGACGCAGAATAGTAAATTGGCTCGATAGTCGCATTGTACTTGTCTTTGACCATGTTCATTGCAGCATAGACCGCATCGTTTACGACATCTCCATTTTCCTCATTGGTGTAGAAGCCTTCGCCGTTGAGATCGCTCCATGTTGCAACACGGAAAGTCGCGCCGTTAAGATCTGTGCCAGGGAGCGCAGAAGAAATTATGCTGGTCTCCTCGGTATCGACAGAGGATGTTATCTCGGAGCTTGTTGTGTCATTGCTGCCGTTTTGAGCTTCACCGCAGGAAGCGGTCATAGCTGCTAACATAGCGAGTACCAAGAGCCATTGAAATTTTCTTTTCATTTTGAGCTTTCTCCTTTATTTTGCAAATTCTACATAGTTTCGAAGAGCGACTTCGTTTATATGTTTGTTTATGTCGTAATACGGATCCCAGAGTATCTCTGCGTAAAGTGCGGCAGGGAACATTATGTTCTCCTCGAACATTCCGTCTTCGATCAATGCCGAAATATAAAGCTTACCTTTTTTAGCATCGGTCATAGCCTTTATCATTTCTTCAACATATCCGGAATTTGTGAACCAGTAGCTTTGCAGATAACGCCAGATGACGTTCTTGCGGCGGACACGGTTGTCGCGTATACGCTTTGTGCTGACTCCGGCGAATATCTGACCGTCGATATGCTCAAAGCTACTCCATTTGAGCTTTGTGAGTCCCTTTGTTACCACTCCGAAGCGGTCATCATTTCCGCGAAGAACAGCTATCTTCTTAACAAAATCCATAGTATCATCGAAATTTTCTACATTCTTCGGTATATAATCGAATGGGAACGCTCCACAGTTCTCCCAGACTATTCTGACACGCGGATCTACATTCTTTATGTATTCGAGCTTTTCCTTTACGGAATTTGCGTGAAGACCGAATTGAAGCTCAAGTTCGGGATATTTTTCAAAGAACACATTTGCCGCGTTGTTTACAAAGTCGGTAACTGCTTGGGCAATAAGTACATCGCCGATATACTCCTTGTCGAGCTCGGTAAATGATTGGAAATATATTCCATCGCATCCGAGCGGAAGATATTCGGTCTCGTATTTATTTAAAATATCGCCAATGCTGTCATTTACTGTCGAGACATCTATTGAATTACAGTCTGTGTCCCAGAACCACGAATATCCGAATATTACTTTTATGCCGGAATCGTGAGCATAGTCAACGATCTCCTTGGCATTCAGCGGAACACAGTCATTCCATATCGTCAACGCATTCATTTTAAGTCTTGCCATATTGTCGATGAATGCCTTGTAATCGTATATAACATGTCCCCATGTCCATATGCCTCTCTCTGAGACTGCGGGATGAGACTGATATTCGAAATCCGGGAAGGGTCTTTCGAAGGGATTTTCGAAATAACTTCCGGAATTGTCGGTGTATTCGAGACCTACGATATACTTGTTGTAGAAATCCGAACAGCCGTAGAGTACTCCGCGGTCATCGCTGCCTTCTATCATGATGATACCGTCCTTTACGGATATACGGTATTCCTCGGGATGAGAGAGGACTGCGTTTGAGTTTTCGCGGATAAATGGATTGTTTGCCTTTGTGCCGATGTATATCTTCGTGTAAGAATCAAGACCGGATGTATTTTTGCAGTCTGTGCATACCGGATATTTCACGGTATAGTCGAGAATAGTCTCGCAAAGCAGTTCAACTGCTTTCTTCTGCACTCCGGTATTGCATTCTCCGAAGATTATCGCAATGTTTTTCATTGTAACGCCTCCAATTCGTTTGAACTGTTTTTATTATATCACATAACGTAATCGGAGCGTTAGGCTTGCTTTGACTCAAAAGCAGTATTATATTGACTTTTTTCGATATACAGATGGTAACACGCCGACATATTTTTTGAAGCATTTCGAAAAATATACCGGGTCGGAGAAACCGCATTGAAAGGCTGTTTCTGAGATGTTTAGATCTGTGTTGTCAAACAGGTTGCGTGCTTTTGTCATGCGGAATATATTTAAATATTCCGAAAAGCTCATTCCGAATCCGGATCTGAATCTTCTGCAAAAGTAGCTGTGATCATAGTTTAACAGCTTTGCGGCATCGTTTGAGGTTATCTGCTCGCTGTAGTGAGATGATATATAATTTAATACCTCTGTATAGAAGCGTTCGGTCTTGTCGGCATTAAGGCATTCTGACGTGAGTTGATTTTTTATCATATAGGCTGTCATCAGCGACAGATATGCCGATACCTCCATAAATACTGCCTGACCGTCCTCGTTTATTGAATCGTATGCTTTTTCGATGAGTTCTGTCAAATAATGATTATGTATGCTGTCCGAGCCTATAAAATGTTCGAAGTGCATATCCTCGCTTTTCAAACTTTCGGAAATTTTTTTGTCGATTATAAGCGATGTATCAAAGCATATTACCTTGTGGCAGTATCCATTAGATTTATCTATATTGACAGAATGTATCTCCATTGAATTGATGAATATAATATCGTCCTTTCTGCACACATATTCACGTTTGCCTATCCGTATTTTCGACATACCGTTTTTTATAATGATTATCTCTATCTCGCCATGATTGTGCAAAAGAGTGTCGTTCGGTGTATTTTTTAAGTGTGTGGCGGCAGATACGTTTTTGTATCTGAGCCTGAAAGAATCGTCTATCATTGATTACCTCGCAAAAGGGTCTGCCGAGATAATTTACGGCAGACCCTTGATTTTTTATTTACGCATGTTTTCTGCCTGTCATGCGGCGACCGATCTCGACTATGCGGAGAATCACCGGAGAGAGGACTAAGTTGAAGAGCAGCTCGAAGAGGAAGTTGCCGCCGATAAGTACGAGGATGATAAATGTAAATACATCCTTTCCGCTTCCCTGAGACATCTCTGCTATAGCATCGAAGAAGAATACTATGCAGCCGAGGAAGAATAATCCTGAATTTACTATCGGGCATACAATTGCTGCCGAAACGCTTGCAACGATTTTACTTTTGCTTTCGAGTGCTTTGTATACCGCACCTGCGGCGAGACCCGCGAATGCACCCTTTGCAAGCACCGTTATGATAGTACCGAATGCATTTATCGAGAAGAATGCGGCTGCGTCACCCGAAGCGAATACCGCTATTCCGAATACGAATCCGAGCCATGCGCCCGAGCCGACTCCAAGAAGTGCTGCGCCGATGACTATCGGTACAAGTACGAGAGAGACAGAGAAGGTTCCGAGTCGGATAAATCCGCCCAAGAACTGCAATACGACGACTATCGCCGTGAGGAGAGCCAAGAGAGTCAATCTCTGCGTCTTTGACATGGATGCTGCGTTTTTGTTCATAATGAAACTCCTTTGCTGCCGCCGATATTTTCGTGCGGCGCGTACAAAATATTTATAAATCGGAATGCGGCATAAGCTCTTGCCGATACCTGTTTTTTTAAAATCAGATTCGGAACTTATTCGCTTTCCGGTCTATACGGTTTTAAATTCCACAACTCTGTGGAAATCATTCGAACATTTCGGAAAATTTGTATGCCTTTGTATAAGCATTGCTTCCGCGTTCGTCTGTAAGTATAAGTCTGAAAAATGCACGCGAATAATATTCCGCGCTCTTTTTGCTTTCTTCGTTTATCGGATTTAGATCTATGACAGCTTCTGTCAGGGGCGAAAACGGCTTTGAAATATCGTTTGTGAAATCATTCGAGACAGCCAGTGCGGCAGCTCGGCGATTTGTCTTTACATTTATTTTTATAACAGGCGAGCATTTTATATGTATAAAACCGTCCTCGATGTAAAGCTCATGTATCTCAGGACCGCTCGATGAATAAAAATCTCCCTTTTCGAGTGCGTTCATAACATTCTCATACTTAAGATCGGTAGATTTTATCATAGTGAAACAGTGACCGACAGCAGATAGATCATGTGAGTCATCTCCGACCATCGGCATGACATTTTCACCTTTGCTTAAAAGGTCTTCAAGCGGACGATCCGACTCATTCGTGCCCTCGCTGTAAGAGCCGAAGTTGAAGCATTCGACTCCCCAAAGTCCCTTGAAGCTAATGTAATCTTCATAATTGTGAAGACAGCCGTATGGATGGCAGTAGCTGACCAAAAAATCATCTGCATTCGCAGCCGCGATAACACGGTTTATAGATTCGGTAGAATAGGATTTGTCGAATCTGTTTGCGCGCATTCGTTCGGTCATAAGCTCGGGCGCACGCTTGGAATAATAGCTTTCGGTACATACGCTGAGGTAATCTATGTCAGAGCGTTTGGCATACATATTCAAATGGCAGGTCTTTGCAAAGCCCCAACCGAGCGTACCCATGTCGGGGTGGTTTAGACTGATCTCGGTAGAATTTATCGCTAAGAAATTTTCATCCGAAAGATCATTGTGCGGAACAAAAAATTCATGATCGGTAAATGCGACTATTTGATAGCCTTTTTTAATATGTTCAGCCTTGACCTCAGATATTGTGCGACGTCCGTCGGATATTGTTGTGTGTACGTGCATAGCCGCTTTAAAAAAGCGTCCTTCGTTTGATATGAGATATTTTTTCATAAGTATTTACAGCGCGATGACCGACAGCATCGTTCCGCGCATTCCTTTCGAATATCTGTGTGAATAAAACAGCTCCGGTTCATGACAAGTGCAGTGCGGTGAGATGTCGATAAGCTCAACTCCCGACTCTCGGAGTATTTCAGCATTTAAGTTTACTATATCTGCATGAAGATGACCGTCTTTAAGCCTTATGAACTTCTCTGCATAAATATTTCCGGCGATGTCTCTGACCGATTCGTAAAAGTCCTCTCCGACTTCATAGCAACAGAAATTTATTGCCGCTCCGACAGCCGCACGAATATTTTTGGGTTCTGCACCGAGCAAACACATTTTTTTGACACATTCGGCAGCGATCTTCGCAGCTGTACCGCGCCAGCCGGCGTGAACTGCACCTATAACATTTGCACACGAGTCGTGGAAAAGTATCGGAACACAATCGGCGGTCTTTATGCCGAGAGTCACACCCTTATGAGCTGTAACATATCCGTCACAGGATGTGGCTTCCTTGTAATAGCCTTCGCCTGCATTTGAGCGGTCTACGCATTCTACGATAGAAGAATGTATCTGCGGACGGCTCACGACAGAGGTGTGATCGACTCCGACAGCATTTGAAAATATCTTTAGATTTTCGAGCACAGTCTCATCGTCATCTCCGCGACCGAATGCGAGATTCATCGAAGAGGTATGCGGCAGACTGCTGATTCCGCCTATGCGTGTTGAGAATCCGTGAGTACAGTCGATTATTGATGAGCGAAAGAATTTTACTCCGTTCACGCAGCAAAGCTCAAAAGACATTCTAAACCTCCGAATTTGTGCGTTTTTTCTTGTTTATTTCCCAGAGACGGCAGAGACCGTTCAAGGTAAGATCGGGATCGCAGTATATATTTTTGCTCTTACAAAGCGGAAGTATCAACTCGGACAGTCCGCCTGTGGCGATTATCGGAAACTCATCCGTACCAAATTCGGCTTTTAGAGATGAGATAAATCCATCGAGCATCAATGCACTTCCAAGAACACATCCCGCGTTCATCGAATCCGGAGTATTTGTTCCTATAAGCTTTGCAGGAGATGAGACCGTAACATTCGGCAAAAGTGCGCAGCTTTGATAGAGTGAATCAAGCGAGAGCTTTGCTCCCGGAGCGATTATACAGCCGCACAGCTCGCCGTTGGGATTTACTGCGGTGATCGTTGTCGCAGTGCCGAGATCGACAACCGCAAACGGAGGCTTTGCAAGCTTGGCAGCACCTATTGTGTTTGCAACGATGTCTGCACCGAGAACGCTCGGATTGTCGATTCGTATATTAAGACCGGTTTTAATGCCAGCTCCGACGACTAAAGGTATTATGTCAAATTCTCCGAGTGCACCTATCACGGTATGTGTGAGCTGAGGCACGACAGAAAGGAGTATCGCACCGTGAATATCGGAAATGTCGATCTTTTTCATTGCGAAAATGCCTGCGAACAGTACAGCATATTCGTCAGCGGTTTTCAGCTGATCCGAAGCTATTTTCGTTCGGCAGACGAGTGTTTTGTTTTCGAAAAGTCCGATATTTATGCTGGTATTTCCGACATCGGCAGCAAGAAGCACGGCATTGACCTCCGTAAATTTAAATTTATAAGTAAGTGTCACTATTGCTTGCAAAGTTACAATAAAGTATACTTTATTGTAACTTAGTTTGATCAATATAACTGTATCTGATTTGAACAATGCGGTCTCAAATCACAATACAAATTTTATCGGTATTATTATAGCACAAACAAAAATAAATGTCAATAGTAAATTTACAATAAAGTATACTTTATTGCAGAAATGCGAGTGAAAATTCATGAAAAATTCAAATTGCAGACTCAGCATAATAATACCTATATATAATTCAGAAAAATACCTTGACGAATGTCTTGTTTCAATATCAGCGCAGACATTCAAGAATTTCGAAGTCATAATGGTGGATGACGGTTCATCAGATCTTTCAGAAAATATCTGCAAGAAATATAAGAAAAATGACGGCAGATTTAAATATTACAAAAAAGATAACGGCGGTCCTTATGCTGCGAGACTGTTCGGTGTTAAAAATTCTGTCGGTGAATATATAATGTTTTGCGATTCGGACGATTTCTACTGCGACAAAAGAGCATTTTCAAAGCTTTTCGAATTACTTGATAAAAATGATCTTTCGGTCATTCAGTTTGCATTTACTAAAAAATATAATCACATAAAGCGGAAAAGCAAAGCTGTAAAATCTCCGATAATAAAGGATCGAAATAGCTTTTTGTCTGATGAATATCCCATGCTGATTTGCAGTAGATATGATGGAGCGCTCCTAACACACCAGGTTTGGAATAAAATTTATGATAGAGATCTCTTCCTTCCGCTGCTCGATGATGTGCATTCGGAGCGTATATTCTGGGGAGACGATCAAATAATTAATATGCAAATACTTCAAAATTGCCGAACGATCATGTTCATTCCGGATGATCTGTATTGCTATCGCTGCTTTTCGGGTGGAACTAACAATTTCTCGAAGCGAACGATGGATGATCTTTCTTCGATAAAAAAATATCAGCTTTTGTTTCTTGAAAATTTCGTAGCGGACGATAAGGAACATCTTTTAAAAATTCTGCACGCGGAGACAGCAGGTTGGTCGTTTGCATATATACGGGAAGCTGTCGGAATACTTTCTGAGGATGAGCTTGAGAAGCTGATCGAGCATATGCTGAAGCTTCCGGGGATAGTCGCTGCGTCTGAGTACTACAAGCTCCATACAGAGGAAAAATGGACTGCGGTAGAGCTTTTGCGTGAAGCGGATGCAAGAAAATATATCATGGCTGCAAGATCTGTGGCAGAGGATACCGGTGTAAAGAAAAGCGCGGTAAAGTTTTTCAAGAATATTTTAAAAAGGATATGAGGATGTGCAAAAACGCACGTCCTTTTTCTTATATGAGGTTCGATTTTTCTTAAAGAGTGAATTTTTACAAAATATGCGATAGGAATTGATAAATCTCGGTTGACAAATCGGAAAAAATGAGGTATAATATATATGTATGCTTAAATTTAGTCCGAAAACGGAGAACGATTAACAATGATACGCAGTATGACAGCTTACGGACGTGCTTCAAACACAGGTGCGTCTGATGGCAAAAACATAACGGTCGAGTTCAAAAGCGTGAATAACCGCTATCTCGACTGCTCGGTGAAGCTTCCGAGGGTATATGCCTTTCTCGAAGACCGCGTAAGGCAGTACATCCAGGCGAACGGTATATCGCGTGGAAAGGTTGATGTGTTTGTTAGTGTTGATGTAGTTGAAAATGTAGGTACAGCTATTGATGTCGATCTGTCCCTGGCGAAAAGCTATATCGATGCGCTTGAAAAGCTTCGTGATACCTTCGGTCTTGCCGATGATATTTCGGTCATGAAGGTGGCTGAAAACAAAGAAATATTTACGATACGTAAGCCCGAGGAGGATGCCGAGCGCGATTGGCTCATGATGAAACCTGTAATTGACGAAGCTCTTGCTGCATTTATATCGGTGCGCGAAGCCGAGGGCGAACGTCTTAGAAAGGATCTTTTGACAAAGCTTTCTAAGATAGAGGAGATCACTTCTGAGATAAAGACTCTTTCAGAGGATGATATAGCGTCATATCGCAGAAAATTCGAAGCAAGGCTGACTCAGCTTCTCGCTGATAATATGGTAGAGCTGAATCCTCAGATGGTGCTTACCGAATGCGCGATATATGCCGATCGTGTGGCGATAGACGAAGAACTCGTTCGTCTCGGATGTCATTTCGATGCCTTCAAAACGATATTCGATTCAAATGAGCCTGTTGGAAGAAAGCTCGATTTCCTGCTTCAGGAGATAAACCGCGAGACGAATACCATAGGCTCTAAGGCTTCCAATGCGGATATAGCCGCGCTCGTTGTCGAGATGAAGAGCGAACTCGAAAAGATACGCGAGCAGGTACAGAATATCGAGTGATAAAGTACAGGGCTTAACGAGAATATAAGGTAAGGGAGCTTTCGCTGCACGAAAGCTATGGGCAATAATTATGAAATTCATAAATATCGGCTTCGGCAATATGGTAGCCGCTGAACGTGTGGTAGCGGTCGTAAGTCCGGACAGCGCACCGATAAAACGCCTTGTCCAGGATGCCAAAGACAGCGGACGCGCTATAGACGTGACCTGCGGAAAAAGAACACGTGCGGTCATAATTACCGACAGCGAACACATTATACTTTCTGCCTTCCAGTCGGAAACAATTTCAAATCGTCTGAGCGACGAGGATGACGAGGGCGAGGATGAGGAGGAAACAGACGAATGAAAAAATCAGGAGTGCTTCTTGTAATATCCGGACCTTCCGGAAGCGGCAAGGGTGTGCTGGTGCATGAGATACTGTCGCGCAGAGATGACATCGCGCTGTCTGTATCGGCTACCACGCGCTCACCGAGAACAGGTGAGGTGAACGGTGAAAGCTATCACTTCATGACACGTGATAAATTCAAAGCGAAAATAGAAGCCGGCGATTTTATCGAATACAACGAATATGCCGGTAATTTCTACGGAACTCTCAAGAGTGAGGTCGTTTCGCAGCTTGAAGACGGAACGAGCATAATTCTCGAAATTGATGTACACGGTGCTATGAATGTCAAGCGTCAGTATCCGAATGCGGTGCTTTTGATGATCGCTCCGCCGAATTACGCTACACTCGAAAAACGTTTGCGCGGAAGAGGGGACGATGTGCCCGAAGAAATAATCAGAAAGCGTCTTGAGACCGCAAAGGACGAATTGGCGCAGCTTCCGGGATATGATTATCTTGTCGTAAACCGTGACGGCGAGATAAACGCGGCAGCCGATGAGATCTCCGCGATAATCAATGCTGAAAAGGATCGCGTTTCGCGCAATATAGGCTTCACAGAACAATTCTATTCTATAAATTAAGCATGGTTCGAGCTATCGAGCCGAGCTGCAAAATGCAGCAGAAAGGATGCCTTCGAGATCGAAGGCTATGGTGATAATATGATATATCCGTCTATTGAAGAACTCTCCCAGAATGGCAAATACAACCGTTACACACTTTGCATAGCAACCGCAAAATGTGCAAGAATGGTAACAGATGAATATGTAAATCAGCGCGAGCAAGCTGAAAAGCTCATCGCAAACAAGGAGACCGATAAGTCTCTGGCATCTATGATAAAGCGCGATATACGCGATGAAAAGGCTGTTAAGAATGCGCTCAACCGTCTCTATCAGGGTGACTATAAGATAAACGATGCTACGATAAATCTGCGCGAAGAGCCTGTCATAAATGACGACTGAGCCTATGTCTGTCGCGAGAGTCAGAATACTTGAACTTCCGGCATCGGCTGATCGTGTATATGATTATGCCATACCGCCGGAGCTCTCGGACAGGGTTAGGATCGGTTCGCTTGCAAAGGTGCAGTTCGGAGCACTGAAGCGTACCGCACTGGTTGTCGGATTATCCGACTCGTCGGAATATTCTGCGCTAAAGCCGCTTATAAGCTTAGCTGACGAAAGATATTCGCTCAGTGATGAGCTTATGGGAGTATGCGCATTTCTTTGTGAGCGGACATTCTGCTCGACCGGAGAAGCCGTTCAAACCGTTATGCCGTCAGGCGTTACGGATTCGCTTTATCATGCGAAACGCGACCCGGTCGAGCGTTTTTATACACTCATCGCCGACACTTCAAAAGTAAGACTTGGCAGGGTAGAGGCTCGTGTGGTAGAGGCATTGTCCGATTCGGAAAAAACGCTCACGTATTTAAAAGATAAGGTCGGAGCATCGACTACTGTACTGAATAATCTGGTGAAAAAACAGATCATAAGCTTCCGTGAGGAGGAAATCTACAGAAATCCATATTCCGGACGCGAAAAAACAGTACAGAACATCGAGCTTTCGGTTGAACAGAGCAGAGCAGCTGATGAATTGTCGGAGCTGGCTTTGTCAAAAAAAGCCTGCGCAGCACTTTTATTCGGAGTTACCGGAAGCGGAAAAACAAGTGTTATAAAGACGGTGATCGACAGCGTGATAGGTTCGGGCAGAACTGTCATAATGTTAGTTCCCGAAATATCGCTTACCGGGCAGACTGTGGATTTTTTGTGCGGCTGCTTTGGCGAAAGAGTAGCTGTTATACATTCAGGGCTTTCAGAGGGCGAACGTCTTGACGCATTCAAGCGGATACGTGCGCATATGGTCGATCTGGTCATAGGAACGCGCTCGGCGGTATTTGCACCGCTCGATGATCTCGGAATGATAGTCATAGATGAAGAGCAGGAGCATACGTATAAGTCGGATATGAATCCTAAATACCATGCGAGAGATATTGCTCGGTATAGATGTGCAAAAAACAACGCGCTGATGCTGTTGGCTTCGGCTACTCCTTCGCTTGAATCCTTCAGAAAAGCCGAAGAGGGGATATATAAGCTCGTAAAGCTTAATGAACGCTATGGAGATGCAGTGTTGCCGGACGTTATCATATCGGATCTCCGTGAAGAGACTTCAAGAGGAAATATATCGCCTGTCGGAACTGTTCTGAGGAGCGAGCTTGAAAAAAATCTTTCAAGGGGCGAACAATCAATATTGTTCGTTGGCAGAAGAGGTTATAATAATTTCATCAACTGCAAGATGTGCGGAGAGGTCATCGAATGCCCGAATTGCTCGGTCTCATTGACATATCACCGTGACCACGGCAGCGAACAGCTCAAATGTCATTATTGCGGATATGTGCGTGAGATCCCCGACATATGCCCTAAATGCGGTTCGGAGCACCTTGATCGAAAGGGATTCGGAACACAGCTCGTTGCCGAGGAATTGTCGGGGATATTTCCGAATGCGCGGATACTTCGTATGGATGCCGATGCTGCAAGCGGTAAATTTTCACACGAGCATATTTTGAATGCTTTCAGAGATCATTCGGCAGATATATTGATCGGAACGCAAATGGTAACAAAAGGGCATAATTTTCCGGATGTGACATTGGTCGGAGTTATAAATGCGGATTCCGCGCTCTATCTCGATGATTTCAGAGCTACCGAACGTACATTTGATTTGCTGACGCAGGTCATAGGACGAGCCGGCAGGGGTAAAAAAGCCGGAAGAGCAGTCTTGCAAACCTATTCACCTGAAAATGACACTATAAGATTTGCAGCAAGACAGGATTATGAGGGCTTTTACAGCGGAGCGATAAAGCTCAGAAAGCAGCTTGTATTCCCGCCGTTTTGTGATTTTGTTTTGATAATACTCACGTGTGAAGAGGAGCAGGCTGTGATGGAGCTTTCTGTAAGGGTTGACAGACGGATACGTGAGCTGCTTTGCGGAGAATATTCCGATATATCTGCATATATATTTGGACCTATGGAGGCACCGATATACCGAGTGAACAGGGTATACCGAATGCGGCTGATATTAAAATGCTCGGCGGGTAAACGAATGCGCGATATGCTCCGTCTGATACAGCTTGAATTTGCAAAAGAGAAGGCTCAGGTAAATATAGACATAAATTCAAATTTGCTGTGATTTTAAAAATTAATTAAAAGTACATTGCTTATATAAAAGGAGAACATCAATGGCAAAGCTTAATATAGTTAAAGAAGGCGACCCGATCCTTCGGAAAACGAGTCGTGAGATAACGGTCATAGATGACCGCATAAAACAATTGGCTGAGGATATGCTCGAAACTATGAGAGCTGCGAACGGCTGCGGTCTTGCGGCGGTACAGGTAGGAAAGCTGAGACGCTTGGTCATAGTTGAGGTCGAAGAAGGAAAGCCTTATATAATGATAAATCCTCAGATAGTAAAGTGCTCCGGAAAGCAGGCAGAGGCAGAGGGATGTCTTTCGCTTCCCGAAAAATGGGGAATAGTCGAGCGTCCCGCTAAGGTCACGGTAAAAGCGACCGGACTCGACGGAAAGGAATTTACTCTCACCGGAACGGAATTGGCTGCAAGAGCATTTTGCCATGAGATAGACCATTTGGACGGAATACTTTTTACCGATAAGGTAGTAAGAATGCTCGATAAGGATGAAATAGAGAACTGATGGATTCAAGAATTTTATTTATGGGAACACCGGAGTTTGCATCTGTACAGCTCGAAGCATTGTTCAATGCAGGCGCAAATATCGTCGGTGTATTTACTCAACCCGATAAGCCGAAGGGAAGAAAAATGCAGCTCATACCGTCTGCTGTCAAAAGCTGTGCGATAGAGCATAATGTGCCTGTTTTCCAACCGAAGACACTGAAAGACGAAGAAGCCTTCAATATTATAAAGGAGCTTGCTCCCGATATAATAATCGTTGTTGCTTACGGAAAGCTGCTTCCGGCAAATATAATAAATTATCCAAGGCTCGGATGTATAAATGTACACGGCTCGCTGCTTCCGAAATACCGCGGTGCTGCTCCGATACAGCGTGCGATCATAGACGGTGAAAAGGTCACCGGAATAACCATAATGTACATGGATGAGGGACTTGACACTGGCGATATGATAGCAAAGGCAGAGGTAGAGATAGATATAAATGACGATTTCGGAACATTGCACGATAAGATGGCTTTGGCAGGAACAAAGCTCCTCATCGAGTCTGTCGAATCTATAGAAGCAGGAAAGGCAATGCGTGAGAAGCAGGACGATCTTAAGTCGAATTATGCGGCTAAGATAGAAAATGCCGATTGCGAGCTTGATTTCAATGATACCGCTCTGAATGTGCATAACAGGATAAGAGGTCTTTCTCCGTTTCCGCTTGCCGTTGTCGATCATTCCGGAAAAACGCTCAAGCTTATAAGCTCTGAAATAGCCGATCTTGAGACTTCACACGCACATCCCGGAGAAGTTCTGAGCCTTGACCGCAAGGCAAACCGCATAGAGGTCGCCTGCCGAGAGGGTTCGGTATATATCACAAAGCTGCTGCCCGAAGGAAAGAGCAGAATAAATGCTTCCGATTATATAAACGGAAGAAAAGTTGAGCTCGGTGACAGATTCTATAAGGTCTCAGGCAGATAAGTTATGGATAAAAAAAACAAAACTTCACGTGAAGCTGCGTTTGAATCGCTTTTGCGCACCGAAAAGGATAAAAGCTATTCAAATTTGGAGATAGATTCGGTAATCAAGCGATATTCGTTGACAGGTGCTGAAAAGGGATTATATACCACACTTGTGTACGGAGCTATCGAGCGCAAGCTGACGCTCGACTATATAATCGAATGCCTTGCGAACAAACCGCTCGATAAATTGGATGTCGAGATAAAGGTGATATTACGTCTCGGACTTTATCAATTGATATATCTTGACAGAGTTCCGGACAGCGCAGCGGTAAATGAAAGTGTCAATCTCGCAAAGCGGATAAAGCCATCCGCTTCGGGCTTTGTAAATGCGCTCCTTCGAGGATATATTAAAAAATTTGGAGGTACGATACCTTATCCGGACAAAAAGGATATTCAAAAGTACCTTTCTGTCAGATATTCATGTGGTGCGGACGTGATCGAGCTTCTCAGCTCATACGGAAATGCCGAAGAGATACTCAGCGCATTCGAGATCACACCGCCTGTCACGATCAGAGTCAATACTCTTAAAATATCGCGTGACGAGCTGCTTGCCGAGCTTCAAAAAAATGATATTTCGGCAGAGCTCACAAGATATGCACCGAACGGCATAAAACTCAAAAATATGCCACCACTTGTGAGAGATATGATAAATGACGGAAAATGCTTTATCCAGGATGAGGCTTCGCAAATATCTGCCGAGGTATTGTCTCCGAGAGCCGGAGAAACGGTGATCGACGTATGTGCGTGTCCCGGTGGAAAAAGCTTTTCGGCGGCGATCAAAATGGAAAATTCAGGTAAGCTTTACGCATTCGACCTACACAAAAACAAGCTTACTCTGATAGACAGCGGAGCGAAGCGGCTCGGCATAGACATAATATCCTCTGCCGAAAAAAACGGCACTGTATTCGATCAGAATTTTGAAGGCTTGGCAGATGCGATTATCTGTGATGTGCCTTGTTCGGGACTCGGAGTTATTGCGAAAAAGCCCGAGATACGTTATAAGACTTTCGATGACATATCTGCTCTTCCGAAAACGCAGAGTGCGATACTTGGCAATTCTTCAAGGTATTTGAAGCATGGCGGACGGATATGCTATTCTACCTGCACATTGAATCCGGCTGAAAACGAAAGTATTGTAAATCGTTTTTTGGCTTCAAAAGACGATTTTGAAGCTGTGGATTTTGAAATCGGAGAACTTAGGTCAAATAACGGAATGCTGACGCTTTTCCCGAATAACGGGACTGACGGATTTTTTATTTCACTCATCAGGAGAAAATAACTTTGAAAACAGATCTATTATCAATGAATATCCCGGAGCTTGAAGCATATCTTGCCGAGCTTGGTGAACCGAAATACCGTGCAGCGCAGATCTTCGACTGGATGCACAAGGGTGTTTCGATCGATTCAATGACGAATCTTTCAAAAAAATTGCGTGAAAAGCTATCTGATAACTGTGAGGTGTTCTTTCCGAGCGTTGAGCAGAAACTCGTTTCAAAGCTCGATGGTACGGTAAAATATCTGTTCGGCCTTTCTGACGGAAACGTTATCGAGAGTGTTTTCATGCGCTATAAGCATGGAAATACGATATGTATATCTAGCGAAGTCGGTTGCCCGATGGGCTGTAAA
Organism: uncultured Lachnospiraceae bacterium; assembly: GCA_964603455.1. Taxonomy (GTDB): domain Bacteria; phylum Bacillota; class Clostridia; order Oscillospirales; family CAG-272; genus Flemingiibacterium. The sequence continues at coordinate 51,739 of CAZRVL010000003.1, read as the reverse complement.
TTCTGTGCCTCGACTATCGGCGGACTTGTCAGAAAGCTCAAGCCGTCTGAGCTGTTGGGACAGGTCATAGCGGCTCAAAATGATATGGGTGAGAGAATATCGAATATAGTTATGATGGGAATAGGCGAACCGCTCGACAATTATGACAATGTGGTGAAGTTCCTTTCGCTGGTCTCTGATCCGGCGGGAATAAATATCGGAAGCCGTCATATATCGCTCTCGACCTGCGGATTGTGCGATAAGATAGATGAGCTGGCAAAGCTCGATCTTCAGATAACTCTTTCAATATCGCTTCATGCCGCAGATGATGAGACACGTTCATCCATAATGCCGGTAAACAATAAGTGGAATATTTCCACGTTGCTCGATTCTTGCAGAAGATATTTTGAGAAGACCGGACGCAGGATCTCATTTGAATATACGCTTATTTCGGGCAAAAACGATTCGCCTGCGTATGCGTTGAAGTTAGCTTCGACTTTGAAGCACGGGCTTTACAGAAATTCCAAGCCTTTTCCGATACACGTAAATCTTATTCCGGTAAATGAAGTTGCCGAGACGGGATTCGTTCGCTCAGGCACCGATGCGGTTGCAAAATTTGCCGAGATGCTCGAAAAAGAGGGCATAAATGCAACTGTAAGAAGAAAGCTTGGTTCGGACATAAATGCTTCCTGCGGACAGTTACGAAGAGCCAAATTAAAGGAAGAAAACAGTTAACTTTTTGTAAACTATCATATGCGTTCATTGTGAGGACATAATTATAATTTATAATTATAGGTGATCTTAGAGGTTTGGATGCAGACGCGGATACCCCCAATTTTATAATATTTGTTAAACTGACATCTTTCGCCGAATCGGCAAGGATGCCTTTGTGTGAGCTTTTCTCACACTTATCCCATAAAAAGGTTGTAGCCCCTTACAGTTGTTTTTACTGTTGAGGACGTCTGAGAGATTGGAGGGGAAGTAATTCCTCTCCATATATTTTTTTAACGACAAGAACGAAGGGTGTGGCATTTTTCGTGAAAACACAATTCTACGGCAGGAGCGATGTCGGAAAAGTTCGCTCGGCTAATCAGGACAGCTATATAGCGGGCAGACTTTGCGATAATGCCGCGCTGTGTGTTGTATGTGACGGAATGGGCGGAGCTAAGAGCGGCAATGTGGCGAGTGAATGTGCCGCATTGGTGTTTGCGGAGAAAGTTAAAAAATACGCGGCTTCGACGATTTCCGGCGGAATAATGTCGCTTAACAGCGATGAAGCCTGTGTCATACTTGACGATGCGGCTCATGACGCAAATCAGGCTGTCTATAAAAAATCGCAGTCATCTGTGGCTTATAAGGGGATGGGAACGACACTTGTCGGTGCCCTTATATGCGATGATATAGCTTATGTTATAAATGTGGGAGACAGCCGCCTATATCTTATATCCGACAATACCATAACCCAGATAACTCACGATCATTCGTATGTCCAACACCTTATAGACAGCGGTTCGCTTACTGTAGACGATGCGCGCACTCATCCATATCGAAATCGCATAACCAGAGCGGTAGGAGTGATGAGCGAGCTTGAAGCGGATATATATTCGGTCGATCTTTCGAGCCTTGAATGCTGTTATCTGCTGCTGTGTTCCGATGGACTTTCGGGACAACTGCTTCCGGAGGATATTTACGGAATTATAGCCGAGGAATATGACACCGATGATGTTGAAGCTGAACTGGCTGAAAAGACCGAAAAGCTCATAGATGCGGCAAATGCCGAGGGTGGACCGGATAATATAACCGCTCTCATCGTAAAATGCACCTGCGATGATGAAGTTGGTGAGACAACAGATGAACTAAATAACGATGGAAACGGAGACTGATGATGGACTCTTTTGAAAGATATGTCGGGCAGGTCTTCGACAAGCGTTATCGAATACTTAAAGTCATAGGCATAGGCGGAATGGCTGTCGTTTTTGAAGCGATGGATATGCTTATGCGCCGAAATGTCGCCGTCAAGATGCTCAAGGACGAGATAAACAATGACGCGCAGTCGGTAAAACGATTCATAAACGAGAGCAAGGCGGTAGCAATGCTCTCTCACCCGAACATTGTAAATATATTCGATGTTTCGGTCAAGGACGATCTTAAATATATAGTAATGGAACTTGTAGATGGCATAACCCTTAAGAACTATATACTTAAAAAGGGTTCGCTGTCATTCCACGAAACCATAAACATAACCGAACAGATACTGATGGCTCTCGAACATGCACATTCGAAGGGCATAGTACACCGCGACATCAAACCGCAGAATATAATGATCCTGAAAAACGGTACGGTGAAGGTCGCGGATTTCGGTATAGCTAAGCTGCCGAATGCCGAAACGGTAACTATGACCGATAAAGCTATCGGAACGGTCTTTTATATAAGCCCGGAGCAGGCAAGCGGAAAGACAATAGACCGCAGGAGCGATATATATTCGCTCGGAGTGACGATGTATGAGATGGCTACGGGAAAGCTGCCGTTTGTTGCAGACAGTCCTGTCTCGGTCGCGATAATGCAGGTCAAGAATACTCCGAGACCTCCGCGTGAAATAAATTCAAATATTCCTGTAGGACTTGAGCAGGTGATACTCGGTGCTATGGAGAAGAATCCGGATAACCGATTCCAGAGCGCGTCTCAGATGCAAAAGCATATAGCACAGCTCAGGACAAATCCGCACACTGTGTTCAAGATGCCAAAAAGCGAGACTGCTGTGCAGCCGCAAAGTCAAATGAACTCGATGCCTGCGAATGTTCATAAGCTGACTCCGCCGAAAAAACAGAGCAGATCGATGTTCCCGGTCATTGCTGGAGTTGCCTCGGCTTTTCTGATAGTCTGTTGCATAAGCGCGGTCGTTGTTTTGACGAGACTTTTGGATACGACCACCACCGATAATTCAAAGCAGATAGAGATACCGACACTTATAGATGCCGTCTACAGCGATGATCTTAAGGCAAGGCTTGAAGAGCAGTATTATAATGTAGAGGTCGAATATAGGTATAATGCGGATTATGATATGAATATCATAATCGGTCAGGATCCCGATCCGGGCGAAAAACGCAAGGTCATCCCCGGAAAGCAGAACTGCGACTTGAAGCTTATAGTCTGCTACGGAGCTGAGACCTTCGAGCTTGCGGACTATTCGTATTCCGACTCTCGTGAGGTCAAGATAAAACTGACTGAGTTCGGTATTATTACCGATGTTGTCAAGGAGACACACGAATATGTCAGCGAGGGTCAGGTCATAAGAACTTCACCCGAGGCAGGTACAACTCTTAAACGCGGTGACAAGGTTACGCTCTATGTTTCGAGCGGACAGGATATAAAATACACCAAGGTTCCGGATTTTTACAAATGCGATGAAGCGGCTGTAATGAAGATGCTCGGATGGTCGGAGCTTAAGCTCGGAAATTGGACTTATGAGTATTCAAATGAGGTCAACAAGGGCTGTGTAATAAGCCAGAGCAGACCTGTGGAAGCACAAGTCCCTGTAAATACCGCTATAGATTTTGTAATGAGTCTCGGACCGGAAACGACCGATGAAGGAGAATAATGGAGCTTAGATTCAAAGCTAAGATAATAAAGGGAATTGGCGGTATATACGAGATACGGCTCAAAAGTGATGCGGTCGAGCAGCTTTGTGCCGATTGCATAGAGCTTGACGGCGACAGGATCTTCTGCAAGGCGAAGGGCTCATTCAGGCACGAAAAAAAAGTCCTTCTGCCCGGCGATGATGTTACAGTTAGGATAGATACTGAGCTTTTCAAGGTTGACCGTGCCGATGAGCTAAAGAAGAAGGATGAAGCACGTGCAGGAGTTTTGATAGAAGAGATCTTGCCGCGAAAAAACGAACTCATTCGTCCGCCGATGGCGAATCTTGATCTTCTGTTTGTGGTATTCGCAGCGCAAAAGCCAGAACCCTCACTTTTGACTGTAGATAAGCTTGTAACTGTAGCAGAGTTCAATAATATTGAGCCTGTCATAGTAGTTACAAAAGCCGATCTTGACGTGGCTGCTGCCGAGCGGTATGCTGATATATACAGAAAATGCTCTTTTAAGGTCTTTGTTGAGGGCGTTGGGATGAAAGACAGCGGCATAGAGGACTTTTTAAGACAGAACAGTGATAAGATTTCTGCATTTGCCGGAGCGTCAGGAGTCGGAAAGTCAACACTGATGAACAGACTTTTCCCGGAGCTCGGCCTCCTCACCGGCGAGGTCAGCGAAAAGACTTTGCACGGAAGAAATACTACAAGGCATATCGAGCTTTTTCCGCTTGATGCGCAATTCGGAGATGATGCACAAGGCTATCTTGCAGATACTCCTGGTTTCGGTATGCTCGATTTCGTACAATTCGATTTTTATACCAAAGATGACCTCACCGGAGTTTTTCGTGAATTTGAACCTTATATAGGTGAGTGCCGTTATACGAAATGTACGCATACCAAAGAGGATGGATGCGCGATATTGAATGCCGTAGAAAACGGAGAAATACCGAAGGAGCGGCATGACAGCTATCTTGAATTTTACGGTGAGCTGAAAAATAAGCATGAATGGGATTCGAATAAAAGAAAATGAAGGTCTGTATTTTTACCGGCGGACAGATATACGAAGCTCTGCTCGAAAAGCCCTGCGTTAAGGATTCGTTTGTGATCGCCGCAGACAGCGGCTACAACAATGCGCGAAAAATGTCGATAAAGCCGGATATTTTGCTCGGAGATCTCGATTCGATAGACAAGACCGAGCTTAAAGCGCATGAACTCGATGAGATCGAAAAAATAATCGTTCCGTCAATAAAGGATGACACGGATACTCAGTTAGCTGTCGATACCGCAATAGCGCGCAAGGCAGATGAGATAGTTATCGTTGGCGGTCTTGGCGGACGGATCGACCACACACTTTCGACTGTGTTTTTGCTTGAATATATGCTTGACAAGGGTGTTTCAGGATATATAACGGACGGCAAAAACCGTGTCAGACTTATGAAGACAGACGGACACGAGATATGTCTTTGCATGAAGCGCGAATTTAAATATCTTTCATTGGTATCGCTTAGCGACGAATGTAAAGGAGTATCAATTTCGGGCGTATTTTATCCATTGAACGATACGATTTTGGAGCGAAAATACTCTTATGCGGTCAGCAATGAGATAACCTCGGAGCTTGCGAAGATAACTCTTCGCGAGGGAAGTATGCTGGTCATAGAGAGTCGCGATTAACAAATTCTGTTCCTTTCGCATATTTATGTAGTGGAAAGGATTGATACGAATGAAGATAATCGTAATGCGTTCTCCAAAGCTGATCGTGCCGCTGCTTCGGCGGTGGTTCAGGATAAAAAAGTAGTTCTTTGCCCGGTCAGATATATCGACCGGGCAAATTTTATGATTTAGGAGGAAAACTAAGATGGAACAGCTTATAAACACAGCTGCAAGCACCGGTGACAGCACTTTAATAATAATAGTCATCGCAGTTGTCGCAGCCGCAGTCGGATTTATATTTTTAAAGAAAAAGCCTAAAAATAAATAATAAATTTGATTCGAAAGGATTATATCGTTCATGAGAAAGATCGGAATAGAGTCTGGAGCGTATGAGGACAGACTCACAAAATATTCAAGCATAGCCGCAGATGGCTTTGAAGCAGTTGATTATCAGGGATTTGTCGATACCACAACAGACCTTTTTTCGGGAAGTCTTGCTGATTTCGAGAATAAGCTTAAAGCCGAAAGAGCAGCCGCAGAAGATGCCGGTCTGCTCATCTCACAGTCTCACGGTCCGTGGCGTTGGCCGGTGTATGATTCCACACCAGAAATGCGTGCGGAAAGAATGGAAAAGATGAAAAAATCGCTTTACGGTACGGCTCTGCTCGGATGCAAATATATGGTAATACATCCGATAATGCCGTATGGAAGCGATATGCCGGATGATACGAATTGCGAGAGCTTTATGAATATGAATCGTGAGTTCTTTTCCGAGCTTATAAAAGAAGCCGAAAGATGCGATGTTGTCATAGCTTTCGAAAATATGCCGATGGGACAACTGCCTATAGCAAGTCCTAAGACAACTGCGGATTTCATAAGAAGCTTTGACAGCAGATATTTCAAGATGTGCCTTGACACCGGACACGGCAGGATACACGGTGAAGACCCCGGCAAGGTAATAAGATATTGCGGAGATATAATAACCGTGCTCCATGTCCACGACAATGATGGTATAGGAGACCGCCATTGGCTGCCGTACAAGGGCTGCATAGACTGGGCGGATTTCACAAAGTCGCTTTCGCTGCTCGATGAATCTGTTGTTATGTCACTTGAATGTGCAGTATCCAAGGAAACGCCTGAACCGGAATTGACAGCCGAACGCAGAAATCTCGCAAAGATAGCGTTGACCTTAGCCGGTCGTTAAAGATATGCTCCGAGTCGTTCGACAGTAGCCTTTTCATAATCGAGAACTTCACGTGCAAAGCTTTCGGTCTCCGGTGAATATCCGCCTTCGTTGAGCTTTTTTTCGAGGTCTACTATTCCCATAGTTGCACCGTTTATCATCATTTCGGCGAGATGTGAGGTCGTTGTGTCGAGCATCGTGTTGAATGCCATTCCGACCTTTGAACCCATTTTTGCGAGCGGTGTCACTTCATTTGGTTTGAGACCGCGCTCCGACAGCTTTTCTGCGGCTGTTTTCTCAAAGCTTCGATATTTTTCGAGTTCAAGCGACATTTCCGCACGAAAATGCTTGTCCTCAGCCTTGTCTATTAGATCGATTATCGAATCTCCGCCCATTGTCACGTTTTTCGAGATCTCTTGCAGTAGACTTTCATTTTTATCCATAAATAAATATCTCTCCGATAAATAAAATTCGCAGAAGATATGTTCTGCGAATCAAAGTATTCCCGAATGAAGATAATATATGCGTCATGAGAGCTTCGAGAGGTCGTATGGCGTGTTCTGGTATACGAAATAGTTCAGCCAGTTGGAAAACAGCAGGTTTGCATGACCGCGCCAGAGATTTCTCGGACGCTTTGTCGGATCATCGTTCGGAAAATAATTTTTCGGAACTTCTATGTCGAGACCGCGGTCGATGTCTCGGAAGTATTCTTTTGCCAGAGTGTCATGATCGTATTCGGAATGTCCGGTGACGAAAACCATTCGAGTGTTTTTTGCGGCAATAATGTAAGGACCTGCTTCATCGCTTTTTGCAACAAGTTCAAGATCTGAGACTTTTGCTATGTCATCTTCTGTAACTTCAGTATGTCTTGAATGCGGAGCTAAAAATTCTTCATCGAATCCGCGCAGGATCGGATGGTTAGGATTCACGGCATAGTGCTTGAAAACTCCGAACATTTTATGACTCAGCGGATGCTTTTTTACTCCAAAGTGGTAATAAAGTCCAGCCTGAGCAGCCCAACAGATGTGAAGCGTTGAAAATACATGAGTCTTCGACCAATCCATTATCTCACAAAGCTCATCCCAGTATGTGACCTCTGTAAAGTCGAGATTTTCTACCGGTGCGCCGGTAATTATAAGTCCGTCGAAGTTTTCATTTTTAATATCATCGAAATTTTTATAGAATGAAGCCATGTGCTCAGCCGAGGTGTGACTTGATTTGTGAGTTGCAGTCTGTAGGAGAGTGAGTTCTATCTGTAGTGAGCTGTTTGATAAAAGTCTTATAAGCTGTGTCTCTGTGGTGATCTTTGTGGGCATGAGATTCAGAACGGCGATCTTCAGCGGACGGATGTCCTGATGAGCCGCACGAAATTCGTTCATTACAAAAATATTCTCGCCCTCGAGTGTTTCGCGTGCCGGAAGACCGGTCGGTATTCGTATTGGCATGATTTTATATTTCCTTTTCAATATATTTTGCTCTGTCGAGATTAAAAAAATAAGGTCAATACATCTATTATACCAGAAAATCCTGCAACTTGCAACGGTATTTTAGAAAATTATTAGAAAAATCAAAAAACATTTGCTTTTCAACGCGAAAAATGGTATAATGTATAATAGGCTTATCAGATAATCGTTGTGAGGAGGTGAAAGAGTCCTGTGAAAAAAACAAAAAATATATTGATACCGCTTTTCCTTGCCGGAATGCTGAGTTTGCCGCTGCTTGCAGAGGAGACTGACGAGACGTATGTCTTGGCAGATTTCAGTCACGGCTCGGACGGCTTTAAGAGCGGCAGCAACGTAATGAGCGTTGATAGCATGACTACCTCGGACGGACAGCGCGAATGCCTTGAGGTCGTAACGGAAAATGCCGATATTGATCTCATAAGAACGATAAGTGCGGAGCTTGGCTCTTTCAACAGCTCGATTGACGGTGTTTACGATGGCTGTGATCTCACCGAATATCAAAGTGTGTCGTATGAAATATATGCGAGTGAATATGAAGCCGATCCCGAGGCTGAATATTTTACACGTGTGGTCTTGTATTCGCTCGATGGAACATCATCGGAAAATATAATAAGCATTTCTCCAATGACATGGAGCAAGGTAAAACTTGAGATCGGCGACTGGCAGGGGCGTTCGCAGGTATCGAGCATCGAAATAAGTCTTCTTGTCTCGACAGATGTTCAGGGAACAGTGAAAAACGATTTCTATATAGATGAGATACTCGCAGAAAACAAGATCGACCGCGAACATACGAAAAGGTATATGATCGATGATTTCGACTGTATCGGCGGCAGTGCGGAATATGATGACGAAAATTCCGCGCTTGTGATCTCTCTTGACGAAAATGAGGATACTCTATTGTCGGCTGCTGTTTTTCCTGAGATACCGAATTGGGAGACGAATGCTTTGAGACTTCGGATCGAAAACGATTCGGACATTGATTCGCTCACTATATTTTATTCCTCAAGCGATAATCCGTCAGGGGTTTACGAGGATAAAAGCACTTTGATAAGGCTTGAAAGAAGATCGCAGCTAAAAAGTTATTATGTTGATGTTGGGGATATTTCAAAGCTTAGGTCGATAAGATTTCAACTTGGCAAGGGCGAGGGGAAGATAAGTATATCGTCTATTTGTGCCATATCTCAATATATCGCGCCGAAATATCAGACCTGCGGAAATATAACCGGCTGCACATTTACCGATGATCTGCTTTATATACGCTTTACCGGAGATATAGGACGCGAGGAAGCTTTGTCAAATCAGTCCGGAATGCTTAAGATATATGCTGTAGATCCCGGTATTAATATAGAAAATATCGATTTTGCATCGCTGACTCCGATAGCCGAAAGCCCTATGACCACAAAATTCGATCTGATGGTCGATAGAATGTCTGACGAGCGTATGTACATGAAGGAATTCATAGCATGCTCGGTCAGGACAGATGGAACCTATGTGCTGATCGATGCGCCGTTTTACCTTGAAAATATCGAGCGTGCCGCAAAGTATTCCGCAGTCGGAGCTTCGGGGAAAAAGGGTGTCAATGCGACAGATATTTCCATGGTATCCGAACTGAGAGCTGATGTTACAATGCTGACTGTGGATGCTTCAAAGGCATTCACATCGCGCACAAAAGGTGAAAATTATATTTTCAGCGGAATGACATTTTATATAGACCGCGAATATTTTGAACCGATAAAGGCTCAGATAGAAGCCTTGCGCGGAGTCGGTGTGGGTGTCTATCTCAGAATAACCGATTGGAGCGAAGCACTCGGCGCGGAGCTTCTATATAATTATCTCAACGATGGCTACAGCGCATATGCGGATTATTACGCTATACCTACGCAAAATGACTTTTTGACTGCACTCGGTGCATATATCGGCGAAAATTTCTGTGCAGACGGAAGCGTTGTAGGAATTATACTCGGTGAGTGTGAAAATTTTATTGGACTAAGCGATGGAAAATACAACTCGCTTAACGATATGGCGAGTGGATTTGCGCTTTCACTCAGAAACCTTCATGCCGGACTGGCTGTATTCAATTCTCAGACAGAATTGTATTTTTCGGTAAGTAATCTGCTATCTAATGAGCTTGCCGCATCGACTTCAGAGGTCGGCGCATATGAGCTTGTCCCGGCACTGTGCAGCGAAATAGATATGCACGGCGGATTTGAGTGGGGACTTTGCATAGAGGATTTCTACAGGCTGATAGATTACGATGATACGGTATTCAGCGCGTCAGCTTGTTCAGAGCTGATAGCCTTGCTCAGAAGCTCAGGCGTATATGACACTCGGCTGATATTCTGTGATTCCAATTACATTTTCTTTGATATGGCGACCGCCGAAAAGATCTCGCGAGCTGCAAAAAGCTACTATTCAGCTTGCTTCAACAGTCATATTGATGCGGTGTTCTGCACGATTTCCGGCAAAAGCAGCGATTCGCGTTTCGGTGAGATGATAGAGCTCATAGATTCTGAAAATTCACTTGAAATTTCGGAAATGGTGCTTGACTATCTTGGAATAAACGATTGGAACGAAGTTGTCGATGGCTTCGATCCCGAACGACTTACGAAAAAGACGTTTTTGTCGGTCGATGCGAAATACGAGCTGCCGAAAGGAATAAAAGGGCGGTATGAATACTTCACATTCGATTCATTCTCCGGAACATGCGGCATAGAACCCGGATTTTACTGTAGATCACTTAAGGTGACGGGCGGCGAAAACGGTATTCTGAGAGCTGAACTCGATCCGAGCTTCTACAATAACGGAAATTCTGCAGATCTTATGGGAATATCCTACAGATTTGAATATCCCGAAAATATGAAGCTAACCCCGATACTTGAGATTACGCTCGGAGTTGATATGACTGACAGCGTGAGTGAATTTGTCGAGGTAAAGGTAGTGCTTAATTCCGGTGATGACAGATATGAAGCGAATGCTCTGCTGAATGCCGGAGAAATGACTACTATATATGTAGATATAAGCGATTTTGACGGTATACGCGATGTTGAGAGCATACAGATATTCGTTATGAAGAATTCCGGGAAGGCGGTATTGTCGCTTGAAAAGATGATCGGACTGTCGAAGGATTATAACGATGAATCGCTCGAAAGCGTTATAGCTGATGAAAGAGCTAAAAAACGAACTCCGGACATTGAGGATGGATACAGAAATTATTTCTGGATAGGCGGCGGAGTTATAATCGCTTGTGCCACCGTGCTCACTGTCATGCTGCTGAGCCGCAGAAAGGATGAAGGTGAGTCGGGTGAATAAATACAAAATAGCCGGTACGCTTACCGCGATACTGCTTTTGGCAGCCTCACTCATACTTAAATTCGGCTTTCCCGAAGCTGAAACGGCGTTTCTTGCACTTCCGCTTCTGTCGCTCGGTGCATGGGCATTGGCTGTATTCGATACATTAGCCTATAAGACCTCAGAACAGAATGTCATTCAAAAGAGAATGGAGCTGACGAGGTTGATAGCTATATATCTGATCTCGATCTTGATAACCGTCGGAACGGTGATATTCATCGTTTCCGGAAAATAAAATAAGCAAAAAAATAAATTTATATAAAGAGGTAAATTATGTCAGACAACAACGGAGCTTATATGTCACGCGGAGTATCCGCAACCAAGGATGAAGTCCATAGCGCAATAAAAAAGCAGGACAAGGGTGAATTTGCCGGCGCATTCTGTAAGATGATAGCAGATCCCGCAAACGATCCGAATTACTGTGCAGCTATGCACGCAGACGGAGCCGGAACCAAATCCTCGCTCGCATATATAAAATATAAGGAGACCGGAGATATTTCCGCGCTTTACAATATTGCGCAGGATTCGGTCGTAATGAATCTCGATGACCTTCTCTGCATAGGTGCGACCGATGGCTTTGTACTTTCGAACACTATAGGCAGAAACGCACATCGCGTTGACGGCAAGGCTATTAAGGCAGTCATTGACGGATACACAGATTTCTGCGAAATGTTGCGTTCGTATGGTATTGGTATCACTATGTCGGGCGGCGAGACTGCCGATGTCGGTGATCTTGTAAACACTCTGATAGTTGACTCTACATTCTTTGTACGAATGAAGCGTTCGGATGTTATCGACTGCGACAATATCAAGGCAGGCGATGTTATAGTTGGTCTCTCGTCCTTCGGAAAGGCAACTTATGAGAAGTCGTATAATGCCGGAATGGGTTCGAATGGTCTTACAGCCGCAAGACATCTGCTTCTGTCGCATGAATATGCAGCAAAGTACCCGGAAACCTATTCTAACACTATTGATGATTCTAAGGTATACTGCGGAAAATACAAGGTAGATGATATACTTCCGGGTACAGATGTGTCTGTAGTTGATGCTATCCTTTCGCCTACACGCACATATGCTCCGATAATCAAGGAGATACTTGACAAGAACCGTTCGGCTGTACATGGTATGATCCACTGCACCGGCGGCGGACAGGCAAAGTGCAAGAATTTCGGAAATGCAATACACTATATAAAGGATGATCTCTTCGATGTACCTCCGCTTTTCGCAGCTATAGCAGAAAATTCCGATATTTCTGAGCGCGAAATGTATCAGGATTTCAATATGGGTCACAGAATGGAAATATACTGCTCCGAGAAGGATGCTACTATGATGATCGAGATCGCGAATAAATACGGTGTCGAGGCTAAGATAGTAGGTCACACTGAAAAGTCGGTCGATGAATACAACCATGTGACTATCAAAGCCAACGGTAAAGTGTTCGAATACTGATATTTTTAAAATATCCTTCAGAAAGGAAAGCATATGAAGAAACGTGTACTCGTTGTCAGCTCGGCGAATATGGACTTTGTTATGAAGGTCAAAAAGCTTCCCGAAGCAGGACAAACTATAATCGAAAATCAGTCCTATAGCTATGTTCCCGGCGGAAAGGGTGCAAATTCTGCGTTGGCTCTTGCAAGACTCGGTGCAGACAGCGTATTTTGTGCAAGGCTCGGTAATGATGCGAACGGAAAGAAGCTCAAGGAGCTTTATGATGCAAACGGTATCGACACAAGGTTTTTGAAGCTCGATCGAATGAATCCCAGCGGACTTGCTTCAATAATAGTAGAGGAAAACGGTGCGAACCGAATAGTTGTATATCCGGGCGCGAATGAATTTTTGTCTGAGGATGATGTTGAGGATGCAATGACCTGCATTCCCGATGCGGTATTCATCCAGTTTGAGATTCCAGAAGAAGCAGCAATAGCGGCGGCAAAGTATGCTGCAAAGCGTTCGATACCGGTATTTATCGATGCAGGTCCGGCAAGACCCGACACTCCGCTCGAAAAGCTGCCGAAGCTTGAGGTCATATCGCCGAATGAATCCGAAACTATGGCATTGACGAATATATATCCGAACGATAGCGCGAACTGTTTGCGTGCGGCAAATGAGCTTCTCAAGCGTGTAGATGCAAAATATGTTGTTATAAAGCTCGGTGGTCGCGGTGCATATATTCACGATGGAAAATTCTCACAGCTCATTCCGGCATACGAGACTGAAGTCGTTGATACCACAGCTGCCGGTGACGCATTTACCGCTGCACTGACTCTCGAATATCTGAATTCTCATGACATTGTTAGAGCTGTAAAATATGCAAATGCGGTAGGCTCGATAGTTGTGAGCAAAGCCGGTGCATCCACATCGCTTCCGACTGCCGCACAGGTCGATGAATTCATGCGTCAGAGAGGTATAACACTCTGATGAAGCGTATAATGGCAGTAGATTTCGGTGATATGAGGACAGGACTTGCGGTGAGCGATACTCTCGGAATGCTGGCTAACGGCATTGGGTATGTCAAATCCAATTATATGCCGAAGACAGCTGAGCTTGTAGCCGAAAAGGTTCGTGAATACGAGCCTGAGAGGGTAGTGATCGGTCTGCCGATAAACATGAACGGAACTGAAGGTCCGCGTGCAGAGCATGCCAAAGAATTTGGTGAGATGCTTAAGGAGCATATCGGGGATATACCGATAGAATTTTTCGATGAACGCTGCTCGACTATGGCGGCGCATCAGATAATGAATTTTACCGACACACGCGGCAAAAAACGCAAAGAGGCAGTAGATACGCTTTCAGCACAGATAATACTTCAAAATTACCTGGATTCAAAGAGATAAGACAAAAAGGAACGGACAGAAATGTCCGTTCCAAAGTTGTTATTCGGCGACCTCAGTATCTGACAGATTTGAATACAGCTCGGTATCCACGATGTGTGTCTGATAATATTCGAGCAGCTCGGCGCAGGCAAATTTTTCAAGATGCGCACCGTCATAAGTTTTTTCGGTGTCAAGCGTTCCGTCTTCAAGGCTGAACAGTGGAAGCGGATCGAGCATGAATACCTTTTCATCTTCGATCAGAGCTTTTAAGGCTGTATTAAATTCTACCTGCTTTGCATTTGTTATGCCGTTTTCGGAGCGTTGCTCATATGAGACTGTGACAGGGAGTATCAGCTGAACGTATATCGGTACATCAGTTATCTCTTTTATTGTGTCTATGACTGCGCGGTAATTAGAGATAAATACTTTTGTGTTCCATCCGAGTTCGTTTACGCCGGTGGAAATATATACGGATTTGTATTTACCCTTATATAATTCAAGAGCCTCCGAGCAGCTTACAAGAGATTTATTGCCGTTGTCATCAGTGTAGGTTATGGTCTTTTTCTTGTCGAAGCTTTTTAAATTGAAGCCGGTCGCAGAGCAGTCTATCGGTGACAGCTTTGTATACATGATGAGCCCGGCGGTTCGTGAATCTCCGATGAATATCGTGTCATTGAAATAATCGATAGGATATGCGTCGCATTCCGGAACAGGCTCAGAAAAGTCATATTCTAAAAATTCTGTAGTTGGCTCGACTTTTTTTTCGGGAATCTCGCGCTCATAAATGCGTTCACTCGGCTCATCCTGCAATGAAACAGCAGCTCTTGTCGGCAGGATAGTTTCGACATATTCAAAATGATAGTCTGTCTGCAAAAAAGAGCAAAATATCCATGCCGCCAAAGATGCCAGTATAAGGAGCATAAGCTCTATAAATAAATATATTTTAGAGCCTTCCTCTTCATTTTTATCCGGTGGTCTGCTTGGCACTTGTACATTCTGCATACGTGTTTGAGTATAATTTCGACCGTTGCGGTCGTTGCGATTGTTCAAAAAAGTATTCCTCCGAAGCAGTATTCTTTATAAATATATTATATCATAGAATCTTAAGAACTTCAATAGTTTTTTTAAAATAAATGAAAAGAAATTATCAAACAGAGCTTGAAAATGAAATAGCGAAATTCGATTCAAAGCGCAGACTGTTGCTTCATGCCTGCTGTGCGCCATGTTCGAGCTATGTGCTCGAATATCTGACAGCGTATTTCGATATAACGGTATATTTTTATAATCCAAACATCACATCACATACCGAATATCTAAAGCGATATAACGAGCTTGAAAGGTTAATATCTCTCATGCCACATGAAAATAAGATCGAGCTTACAGACGGTGAATATGCACCGGAGCATTTTATCGAACTTTCGAGAGGGCTTGAGACTCTTCCGGAGGGTGGAGCGAGATGCTTTAAATGCTATAGACTTCGGCTTGAAAAAACAGCCGAATATTTTGTTGCGCATAAAAGCGAATACGACTGTTTTGCGACTACTTTGACAGTCAGTCCGCATAAGAACGCGGAGAAGCTGAATGAGATAGGCTTTGAGCTTGCCGAAAAATATTCGATAAAATGGCTTCCGTCCGATTTTAAAAAGCGTGAGGGGTATAAGCGTTCTATAGAGCTTTCGAGGATATACGATCTATATCGTCAGGATTACTGCGGATGCGATTTCTCGCGGATACTTAAGCATGGAAACGATTGAAGTAAACGAGCTGAAGATACGCATTATTCGAACCTCACGTAAAAAATCGATACTCATGCGTGTTGGAAAGGATGGAATGCCCGAGATCCTTTCGCCAAAGGGAGCTTCAAGGACAGAACTCAAAAAGATCGCTCTGGCGAATTATTCAAAGCTCAAAGAATATTCCGAGAATTTTCAAAAGCGTGAGGCAGAGCATAAAAATCTTGAGCTTAAAATCGGTTCGGAACTGCTGTTTTTCGGAAAAAATATCAAAATAACCGCACGTGATACTGTTGGGTACGATATGGAGCATTTTTATATTCCGAATTGTCTTGAAGGTGAAAATTTAAAATATGCGGTGATCGAAATATATAAATCGGCTGCGCGAGATTATTTGAATTTGAGAGTTCCCGAAATAGCCGATAAGATGGGGCTGAGACCATCGGCGGTCAAGGTAAATTCTGCGAAAACGCATTGGGCTTCTTGCTCGGCACGTGGAAATCTGAATTTCAGTTGGTATTTGATGATGGCAGAGCCGAGCGTGATCGATTATGTAATAATCCATGAGCTTTGTCATATGAAGGAGTTCAACCACTCGCCGAAATTTTGGCAGATGGTGTCGAGATATTGTCCTGATTATGCGGATAAGAAAATGTATTTGAAGGAACTTTTTAAAAAGGAAATTGGTGCTTTTATATGAAAAAAGCGGTGATCTCTACAATAATAATATTTGTCATCATAGGAATCGTCATAGCGGCTGTTCCGAGCTATATCCTTTCGCAGGATGTCATACCGACTCACGATATTGTCATAACTCCGATTGCGGCAACCGACAATGAGCATTCCGAATTTGAAGCTGATGAACCTGAAGAAGAACCTCCGCTGATTACGAAGATCACTATGTCCTTCGTTGGAGACTGTATGCTGGCAACCGACCGCGGCGGTGAATATGTAGGATCGTTCAATCTGTTGGCAAAGCAGGTAGAGCCGACATATTTTCTTGAAAATTTTATAGAGCTTTTTGAGGATGACGATTGGACTGTCGCAAATCTCGAAAATGTTTTTACCGATGATCCGACGATACAAACAAAAGCAAAAAATCATTCGCCGGCTTACTGGTACAAATCCGGAACAGAAAATACAGCGATACTTACCGAATCGAGCGTTGAAGTGGTTTCGATTGCCAACAATCATTCTGAGGACTACGGCAAAAAGGGATATTCCGACACACGTGATGCACTCGATGGAGCAGGAGTTATCTGGGGAGATAACGATAATATAATTATCCTCGAAAAGGATGGATATAAAATAGCACTTTACTGCTGCACATTCTATTATTCCGGGTATGATACGATAATTTCGAAAAAACTTGCAGAGGTCGATGCGGATTACAAAATAGTATATTTTCACGGCGGTACGGAACGTGTACACGAACCGGATCAATGGAAGGCAATAGGCTCACGCAGAATGATCGATAACGGTGTAGACCTTGTTATCGGCGGTCATCCTCATGTTTTACAGCCGGTCGAGATATATAAAGGCAAAACTATAATCCATTCACTCGGAAACTTCTGCTTTGGTGGATCGCGAAACGAAGAAAATCGCACGATGGTATATCGACTTTATCTAACGATAATAGACGGTGAGCTGACTGAGGTATCTGACGAAATAATTCCATGCTATCTTTACAGCGATGCTTATAAGCCGGCGATCATAACCGATGAGACCGATTATGAGGCTGTGATGGCATTTTTGCGCGGTGAGACCGATTCTCCGATGCCGTGACGCTATGAACATATCATTATATAGATCCTGCACGCTTTGTCCGCGAAGGTGTGGGATAGACAGAACTCATACAGTCGGATTTTGTTCACAGACCGATGAAATGCGCATAGCACGTGCGGCATTGCATATGTGGGAAGAACCATGTATTTCTGGAAAAAATGGGTCGGGAACCGTATTCTTCTGCGGATGTACGCTCGGATGCGTATATTGCCAGAACGGAGAGATCTCAAGGCGTGGTGCTTGCAGCGGAAAAAAAGTAACAGTCGATAGGCTCGCTGAGATATTTCTCGAATTGCAGGCAAAAAAAGCCAACAATATAAATCTTGTAACTCCGACTATGTTTTCGCCGTCGATAATCGAAGCGGTCAAGATTGCGCGTTCACGCGGTTTGAATATCCCTGTACTCTACAACAGCAGCGGATATGAGCTTCCGGAGATAATATCTAAGCTTTCGGGTACTGTGGATATTTTTCTGCCTGATTTCAAATATATTTCCGATGATCTTTCGAAAAAATATTCTGCCGCACCGGATTATCCGCTTTATGCAAAGCGATCACTTAAAAAAATGGTCGAGCTGTGTCCAAAAGCCGAATTTGATGAACACGGGATTATGACTCGCGGAGTAATCGTTCGTCATCTGCTCCTTCCCGGACAGCTCAAGGAATCGATCAATGTAATAGAATATCTTTTTTCAGAATATGGAAACGATATATTTTACAGCCTTATGAGCCAATATACGCCGACGGCAATGCTTGACAAAGCGAAATATCCCGAGCTTTCGAGGCGGATCACCACCTATGAATACCACAAGCTGATCGATCATGCTCTGTCGCTTGGAATAAAAAATGCCTTCATCCAGGAGCGTGAGGCTGCAAAGGAGAGCTTTATTCCGAATTTTGACGGCGATGGCGTGTGATAATTACGAAATTGTTTCGTAGAAATTCTATTGCTTTTTTTCGCAAACTGTTGTATAATAAACTCATGGAGGGGAAGATATGACATATCGAAAATTAGCACAACTCATCGGAGTTTCTCCGTCAACAGTTTCGAAGGTGCTTTCCGGAAGCGGCGAGATAAGTGAGGACACCGCTGTGCTGGTCAGGAAGGCGGCAGCTGAATACGGTGTCGTCCGCCCGAAATATCACCGCACGCATAAGTCAAAGCGTGTAACAGTTATCGTGCCGGAGATAGTCAGCGTATATTATTCAACTATGGCAACGATGATCGCGGATTATCTTTCGAAGCGCGGATTTGAAACTTCAATAATGATATGCGGTTTTGAGCATGAGCGATTTTTTGAGCTTTTTGATATTATCGTGAATGAAAAGCTGGCGGATGGGATAATTTCGTTTGAATCCTGTGAGGTGACTCATAAGAGCGAAATTCCCGTGATATTTCTCGGCTCATCGGGAAATAAGCGATGTGATTCGGTCGAGTTTGATGTTGAAAGCGGAATAGATGATGCGGTAAAGCATTTGATTTCTCTCGGACACAGGCATATCGGCTATATCGGCGAAAAAAATACCACAGCGAAGCTTGATTATTTCAAAAATGTCATGATTCGGAACGGATTGACATTTTCGCCGCGTGACTGCTTTGTAAGCTCACAGCGATTTGAAATGATAGGTGTTGAGGGAGCAGAATATTTTGTAAAGTCTCGAAACTGTCCGACTGCATTTTTAGCGGCATATGATGAGGTAGCTTTCGGAGCGATACACACATTCGGTCAATACGGAAAGCGAGTTCCCGAAGATATTTCGATAATCGGAATAAACGATATACCAAGCTCGGCATATGCTCAGATACCGCTGACAACGATCAGGACATTTTCAGATGAGATGGTCACTGCGGCGGCAGATCTGCTCATCAAGAAGATCGAGTCGGAAGAGCCTTGCGCTGTACAGAAGATAAAGCTCTGTTGTGATCTCATAATCCGTGATACTACAGCACTAAAAAATAATTAAAATATGTATTCCAAATATATACAAAAAGCAGGGGAATAGACCCTGCTTTTTTCGTCACTGAATAAATGTAAACAAACCATGAAAACCAGTGACAAAAGCTGGGGGGGGGGTGATATAA
>CAZRVL010000003.1:0-32103 GCA_964603455.1 uncultured Lachnospiraceae bacterium | reverse complement strand
ACCCCCCACCCCACCACACCCAACAAACCAAAACACCCCACCCACACCAACCACAAACCCCGGGCGCCGCGTGATATAATATTAGTGTAAATAATACAAAATGTTAATATTGTTAAAGGAGAGACAAATATGAAATCAAAACGTTTGATAACACTTCTTATTCTCGGAGCTATGCTTGCAGGCACAATGTCTTGCGGTGACGAAAAGACTTCTACCGATACAACAACGGCAAGCTCTGATGATACGACTGCCGTGGTCGAGGAAAAGGGAGATGGACTGCCCGAAAAGGATATGGACGGCTTTGAATTTTCGATAAATCACTTCAATTCGAGTTGGCTGTCATGGGCTAATGTAGACCTTGAATCTGAGGCAGAGGACGGAGACCTTGTAAACGATGAGATATACAGACGAAATCGCCGTATTGAGGAGCGTTTTGGCTGTACTATAAACGTTAATGGCTCTGATATGATAAACGCTTCAACCATTCAGGCTGAGGTAATGGCAGGTGATTCAAACTATGATGTTTGGTTCTCATATGACTTGTGGACGCTCGGCGCGGCTGAATATCTCATGGATTGGAATGAACTTCCGTATGTCGATCTCGACAAGGAGTGGTGGAATCCCTCGGCTACTGAAGTGTTCAATATCGGCGGAAAGCAGTATGCGGCTTCCGGAAACTTCAGTCTTAGCGTGCTTTCAAGAGCTGCCGGATATACCTTCAACAAGGACATATATAATCAGCTCAACTCTGACATAGACATTTATCAGTTGGCATCGGATGGAAAGTGGACTATAGATAAGATGGCTGCTCTTGCAAAGCAAGCATATGCCGATCTCAACGGTGATACTGTGATGACTTCTGACGATGACCGATTTGGAATTACCGGATCGTGGAAGGAATTTTGCAATCGCGCTATCCTCGGCTCGGGCATAAGCTATATTTCAAAGGACGATGACGGCTTCCCGGTATTCGACCTTCCGAATAATGAGGCGGCTGTCGAAAAGCTGATAAAGATATACAACACCTTTATGCAGCCTGAGGTATATGACGGTCAGATCGGTGGAAATGTTGACGATGTAGGCGGAAAGGGCGATTTCAAGAGCAACGGTGTACTTTTTATTGTTGACCATCTGCTCGGACTTGAAGACAAGCGTCAGCTCGATATTGATGTCGGCTTCGTTCCCTGTCCGAAATATGACGAGGAACAGTACAGATACTACGCACCGTCCTTCGGAGCTGAAATATCCGTGCTCTTGAAGACACTCCCCGAAGAGAGAATGGAAAATGTTGGTATCATTCTCGAAGCACTTTCATACGACTCTCAGCAGAATCTTATTCCGACATATAAGGAAGTCGTTCTTAAGGGTAAAGCCGCAAGAGATGACGAATCGGCTGAAATGGTCGATATAATAATCAATTCTATCAGCTTCGATTTCGGAATAAACGCATGGCAGAATACCGTGGCAAATCCGCTGGTAGAGAAGACCTTTGCGGCAGGCAATGCCAACTTCGCATCGACCTTCGCATCTATGGAATCGACCGTAAAGGCGGAGATCGAAAAACTGCATACCTCGCTCGATAAGTAAAATATGTAAAAAGTAAAGAGACATCGTATCATTGATGTCTCTTTAAGTATGCTTTTATTAATTGGCTAAGGAATCGAAATATTCGAAAAGTTCCTCGTAATATTTTTCTGCGGCAGGACTCTTTTTCGCGTAATAAGAAGCAAAATCAGTGGTCTTTTCGCTCATCATGCTTGAAAAGATGAATGAAACGCCCTTCCAGTTGTCGTAAACATAGCCGAAGTCGAATACGCGGCTGTCAACGATCATATCGAGCATTTTGACAGATTCATCATCATGCGAATACTTGACCTTGAGTGCAATCTCATAGTATGCCGGGAAGACTATCTTGTGCGATTCGGCATTGAGCGCTTCGGTGATGATACCGACAAACTCAAGATCCTGCACCGACTTCGGAATAGCCAGAACAGCGTGTCCGCCATCGACCGATGTCATATATCTTTCCTGTGCTTCATCGAATTTCGGATAGGGAAGTATTCCGTATTCCGTGCTGCGCTCACGGAAATATTGAACGGCGAAGTTAAGCGTTCCGGGGATCATTGCCGTGAGATTTTCATTGAAGGAATATACTGCCTTGTAGTGTCTGTCAGGGTCGGAATCCTTATACTGCGGACGCGAGACAGTTATGCCGTCTGACTCATAGCACATTTTATAGAGCTTTTCGATTATCTCAACAGTATGCTCATTGTTATAGGTGTATTCGAAGGTTCCGTCCTTTTGCTTTGTGAATACCTTATTTCCGGATGACCAGAGATAGGAATTTATCGGAGACAAAACGGTAGATGTAAATCCGTAATAATCCTCGCCGTCCTGCTGACCGTTTCCGTTTAGATCGCGATATATGTTTTTGCACATATCCATAACATAATCGAGAGTCCACTTGCCTTCGTTTACGACATCATAGAGATTTTCGAAGTGGTATTCCTCGGCAGCCTGCTTGTCGTAGAAATAGCAATAGGTCTGCGCAAGACTTGAAAGCGCATAGTCTCCGACCGCCAGAAGCGCGACATTCTTATATGTCATATCTTCAATTGTGGAATCCGACCACCAGGGCTTTTCGAAATCTATATACGGAACATCATAGAAGTTCATGAGTACATCGCTTTGGACGACTCCACTGAAGCTGACTACATGGTTTGCGACAAGCTGATATTCATCATCGCCTGCCATTACCGAGCTTTTCAGCATCTGTGAAACATTTTGATATGTATCTACCGCGGTTTCAAGCTTGACATCGAATCTTTCCATTACCTTTTGATTTCGTTCGTAGACTGCATCGTTTATGACATCACCATTGGCTTCATCGGCGATATAGTCATTTTCCAAGCTTGTAAATGTGAAGGTAGTGAAGGTTCGTCCGTCAAAGGTCTTGTCGGGCAGATCATCCGAGACTTCTCCGGTAATATTGTCCGATGTGTCAGTCGATGTATCGGTTGAGGTGGTTCCCTGGACATCGTCTTGAGCAGTGCCGCAAGAAGCTAAGAGTGAAATGAGTATCGCAAGAGTTAAAGCGGTTATACGTTTGAACATGGCTAAATTTTCCTTTCGAGCTCATGAAGCTTTATGTATACTACTATTATACCATTTTTTTTTTTTTTGTCAAGTATTTTTTGATCAAAAACACTATGTTTGGCGCATTGCACAAATCAAAATGTGAAAAATTGTGCAACATGAACAACAAAATCGCAGCTTTATACGGAAGAAAAGTCCCCGGCATATACCGATGACTGAATTTGTTAGTTATTTGATACCGAATCGAAATATTCGATAAGTTCTTCGTAGTAGGCTTCTGCGGTCTGACCGTTCTGAGCGTAATAGGAAGCGAAATCGGTGGATTCGTTCCTTATAAGCCATTCAAAGAAGAACGAAACACCTTTCCAGTTGTCGTAAACATAACCGAAATCGAATACACGGCTGTCAACTATCATGTCGAGCATCTTGACAGATTCATCATCGCGTGTATACTTTACCTTCAGTGCGACCTCATAATATGCCGGGAAGACTATTTTGTGCGATTCGGCATTGAGTGCTTCGGTGATGATACCGACAAACTCAAGGTCTTCTACAGATTTCGGAACACCGAGAGCCGCATGACCGCCATCGACCATCGTGTAGTATTCGTCCTGATCCTCATCGAATTTCGGATAAGGAAGGATACCGTAATCGAAGTCGAGCTCGCGGAAATATTCAACAGTCATGTTGAGAGTTCCGGGGATCATTGCGGAGAGACTGTCTATGAAGGAGTGACGTGCTATGTAATGGCTGTTGTTGTTGTCCTCATATTGCGGACGGTTGACGGTTATGCCATCGGATTCATAGCACATTTTGTAGAGCTTTTCGAGTATCTCTACAGTATGCTCATTGTTGTAGTTGTATTCAAGCTTTCCGTCCGAGGTCTTGGTGAATATCTTTCCTCCGGATGACCAGAGGAACGCATCTATAGGAGAAGTCTTTGCCGTTGTGAAGCCGTAGAAGTCTTCGCCGTCCTGTTGACCGTTACCGTTGAGGTCGGAGTATACATCCTTGCAGAGGTTTATGATATAATCAATAGTCCATTTTCCGTCATATACAACGTCATAAAGGTTTCCGAAGTGATATTCCTCGGCGGATTTTTTGTTGTAGAATATGCAATATGTTCTTCCGAGGCTGTCAAGAGCGTAGTCGCCTACCGCAAGCAGAGCAACACCGTTGTAAGTCATATCGTTTACTGTAGAGTCCGACCACCACGGCTTAGAAAAGTCAACATACGGAACATCGTACCAGTTCAAAAGAATGTCGCTCATAACAGCACCGCCGAATCTTATGACGTGGTTCGCAACGAGCTGATATTCATCATCACCTGCCATTACGGAAGACTGTAAGGTCTGTGCAACATTGTTGTATGTGTCGGTCTTGGTTACGAGTTCAATGTCAAAACGCTCCATTACTGCTTGATTGCGCTTGTAGACTGCATCGTTTATGACATCACCGTTGGCTTCATCGGCGATATAGCCGGATTCCATATAATCGGCTGCTAAAGTTGTAAAGGTTCTGCCGCCGAAGGTCTTGTCAGGCAGGTCATCCGATAGCTCAGTCTCATCGGAGGTTGCTGCCGTAGTTGTGCTTTCGGATTCGGTCGTGTCGCTTTGAACGTCACTTTGCGTTCCGCAGGCGAACTGCGAGAGCACCAACGCACAAAGAAGGGCTAATGATAAAATCCTTTTTTTCATTGTATTACCATGTCTTTCGATTTGCGAAAGATACCTTTCCGCTCAAATATTGAACTTGTTCGATGTTACAAAAATTCGCTCATCAGCCGATACTGTGAATTGCGCGTATCGGAAATATATGATCGAAGCTTTGTGTTTAATTTGTCGTCAGAAAATCCGACTAATCTTATTATATCATGAAATTATGAATAATATAGCTTTTTTTTTGCTTATAGTAAATTTTATATTAATACACAATGAATTTTAACAGTTCGCTGAAATGTGGATTTATTAAAACTTGTTGTGGAAAAAAGTGTTTTTTGTCTTGACAAATGAGAGAAAAGGTGATATAATAATAACCGTAGACATAAGGATATTTTGTATCCGTTGAAAAGGAGATATTTGAATGCGTTACATTTTTGATAACGATCTGCATATTCATTCGAAGCTGTCGCTCTGCTCGAACGACCCGGCTCAGACTACTGCTGCTATATTGGCTTACGCACAGAAATTCGGGCTTAAGACGATATGCCTGACAGACCATTACTGGGACGAGAATGTCAAGGGAGCTGAATCGTTCGGATTCTATTCGAATCAGGATTATGCGCATATCGCAGAGGCTCTTCCGCTCGAAAAAGCCGATGGAATTGAATTTTTGTTCGGCTGTGAGACAGATATGAAGGCTGATATGACTCTTGGTATATCGAAGGAAGCATTCGACAAATTCGATTTTGTTGTTGTCCCGACAACTCATCTGCATATGAACGGCTTTACCTGCCGCGGAGATGAAGATTCGGCAGAACGCGCAAAGCTTTGGATCGACAGATTCGATACGCTGCTCGATATGGATATTCCGTTCAAAAAGGTCGGACTAGCGCACTTGACCTGTTCGCTCATGTCACCCGGAAAATATGATGAAGTTTTGAAGCTGATACCAGACAGTGAAATGGAGCGCGTATTCAAAAAGGCAGCCGAGCGCGGTGTAGGAATCGAACTGAACTTCGGAATGAGTGAGCTTTTCCCGAATGAGAAAACGACCTGCGACCTTGACACGATCATGCGCCCGTATCGCATTGCGAAAAAGGTCGGCTGTAAGTTCTATTTTGCAAGCGATGCACATCATCCCGCAGAGCTTGAAGCTGAGAAGAAAAAAGCCGAGCGTGTTATAGACCTGCTCGAACTTACCGAAGATGATAAATTTTATATAGGAGAAAACTAAAATGAAAAAGGTACTTTTAGACGAAAATTTGAATTTCTACCGCGCAAATCTGCATTGCCATTCGACTATCTCGGACGGTGCAAAGACTCCCGAAGAGTTAAAGGAGTTCTACAAGGCGCACGGATATTCTGCGATAGCTTATACCGATCATGATGTGTTCATAAACCACAATGATCTTACCGATGATTCCTTTGTCGCACTTAACGGAATCGAATACGGTCCGTGTGAACCGGGAAGCTGGGGATCTGGACTTGTGAAGTGCTGCCACATCTGCATGGTCGCTGAGGATCCTGAAAACCGTACAGACCCATTCTATCGCGAGGGATGTTATAATAGGGATAAGATAAAGCCGTTACTCGACCGCACAGATAACGATCCGACAAAGCCGATACCTCCGATGAATTATGACGGAGAGGTCATCTCGAATATGATGAAATACGGACGCGAGAAGGGCTTCTTCGTTACATATAATCATCCCACATGGTCGCTCGAAACCTATCCGCAGTACAGCAGATATTCCAATATGAACGCTATGGAGATAGTCAACTTCGGATGTGTCGTAGAGGGCTATGACGATGACAACGGACACTGCTATGACGATCTGTTGAATCTCGGAAACCGCATATATGCGATAGCTACAGACGATAACCACAATCACCAGCCCGATGAAAATCCGCGTTGCGATTCGTTCGGCGGTGCTACTGTCATAGCAGCTCCAGAGCTTTCATATAAAGCACTTATGAAGGCTTTGAAGGAGGGCAGCTTCTATGCGATGTCCGGTTCTTCGCAGCATGTTGGTCCTGAGATAAGATCTATCGTCTGGGAAGACGGAAAGGTAACGATTAAGACCTCTCCGGTGCGTATGGTTCAGCTTATCACAGGCACACGTGCTTGCCGTGTTGCGCACGCAAATAAGGGTGAGTCTCTTACCGAGACGACTCTCACACCGAGTGCAGACGAAATATGGTTCAGAGTGGTAGTTACCGACCATGAGGGCTATAAATCATATTCAAACGCTTATTTCGTAGATGAGATAAAGTAAAAAAATTACCGGAAGCCGCAAGACTTCCGGTATTTTTTTGTATATGCGGTTATATGTGAGCGATCACTTTACTGTGATATTTTCTCTTGCGCATATCGGCGTGTCGAATATTATAGCTCCATTGTCGAATTTGAAACCGACAGATTCGCCGTCTACCTCGACCGAATCGACAGAATTTATCGGCAGAGTGAGCTTTGTCAGCTCAAGCTCGCCTGTAACGATCTCAAGCGATGCGCTGTTCTTTTCGAGCTTGACATTACCCCATGCGTTTTTGATAGACCATATCGAACGGAAATCGCCGCTCTGGACAGGTGCGAACGAAAGCTCGCCTTTTGTCATGTCAGCCTTCATTCCGGAGAGTATCGGTATCAGTGCAAAGGATGCCATCGAACGCGCATAGTTAGATCCGCATTCGATCTCGTTCCAAGGATTTCTGTTGTATCCGCGGTAACGGTCGCGAACTCCCTTGACAATGCGGAGTCCTTCTTCGACAAATCCGCGGCTTATCAAAAGTCCTGCGAACGAATATTCAAAGCCGTGCATTGACTCCTGTGCATACGGTATCGGGATAGCCGGCTTTTCGACTCCCTTTTCCCATTCGCAGATTATAGCACCGGATTCATCGTTGAGTGCGAATATGCGGAAGGTATTGTAGTGATCACGCATATTTTCCTTGAAGTTGAGACGGTACATATTTTTAAGAGCGGTCTTGACCTGTTCGGGATCGAATAGATCGCCGAGTCCTACGATGTCCGCATGCCACTGTGCCAAAAGCTGATCTATTTCGCTTCCTTCGCCGATCTGATATTTTATCTGTCCGGCTTCGCTGTTCCAGTAATAATCTGCTTTGAAGCGGTCGATTATCGACTTGTCGCGAAGGTCTATCTTCTGGATAAAGTATTTTCCGTTGAAGAGATTTTCGGCTGTCCATTTCTTTCCTCGCTCAAAGAGTTCGAGATATTTTTCAGCATCGGGATCACCGAGTGCGGTAGCCATCTCAGCTCCTGCTTTGAGTGCGCCGAGATAGAAGCCTTCGAGCCAGCTTGACGGACCAAAAAGCTCAACATCGAGTGTATGATGCTGTCTTCCTTCGAGAACTCCATCGAGGTCGCTGTCCCAATGGTCGTTGTTTGCTTCGCTCCATGCGTATTCGAGTGAATACTTGACCTCTTTCCAAATAGAACGCAGCCATTCGGTATCACCAGAAAACTTCCATTCACGATAGGTCTTTATGACTCCGCCGAACTGACCGTCAGCGCAGGGACGGAAGGAATATACGCTCGGACGACCGCCGCGACCGAAGGGAAGACGTGTGCGGAACACCATTCCGCCGTTCTCCATCTGGTTGTACTTATAATCGTTTTCGCGTATTCCACGTTCGAGATCAGGGAAAAGATAAGGCATTACATAGGCATAGTTCCATACGTGCGTGCAAGTTCCTGGGCAGGAGCCGCTCTTTTCGTTAAGACCTTCCCAACCGTAGAAATCTCCTTTTTCGCCTACTCTTATAGAGGTCTCGGTCTTGAGTACCGATGTATTGGCACTTACTGCTTCGATGACTTCTTCAGGCAGAGTCGAAGCAAATAGCTCATCATGCCAACGCTTTGTGGAATCATACAGTCTGTCCCAATTCGAAAGCGAATATTCAGCTGCTGCCTCAGCGGAATCAAAGAGATATGAGTAATAGGTTCTGACCTCTACGGGTTCTTCATCCTTGCCCTTCCATTGGTCGGGCTTTACCGGATAGTACCATGAGATAACGAATCTGACCTTGAATATCTCATTGGGAGCTAAGGTCTTATGTGCGCATAATGTAGCAGTATCATTTCTGCCGGGGGTGTCATAGTGACGATTGCTGAAACGGCTGTATTCGGTGAAATTTCTCCAATAGGTCTCAAGGTTGTCGCACCAGCTTCCGCGATACCAGTTTTCCTGATATGAGATGTCCTGTGCGTCCGAAGCTATTGCAAGTCCTTCTGCTGTAAGCTTTTCGTTGTCTATCTTTCCGAGCGAGATACCCTTGAAGCTGTCGTTGAAAAATGTATTCTGCGAGACCTGCGCAGGGTTCGCGAGTGTGCCTGCTATCGAAAAATCAAGTGTATCTTCGGTGTCGTTCTTGACCTCTATTTCGATGAATGCGGCAGGAATGCTCGAATCCTTGGAATTGTGCGGAATGAACGGGTTGAATGCTCTCATTGTCGCGTTCATTTTCGCATCCGGATCGGAGAAGGTCAGCTCAGCGAGCGGAAATTCACCCTTGAACTCAAAGTTTCTGAAATGCGGAAATCCTTGCATTGAACTGCTTGAAAGTCCTGTGCCGAGATTGAGACCAGTCTGACCTGCGAGATTTTTGTAGACATCTCCGCAGATTACTCTTGCATCAACGAGTTCACCGTTTTTTTCAGCCTTTACCGAAAAATGAGTATATCCGTTGATCGAACCCTTGTTGGGGGTTCCGTATATCTCCCAGTCAACGAGTCGTCCGTTTCCTGCAAGTCCGACAGAGCCTGTGCCGATGCCGCCAAGAGGAAATGATATTTCATTAGTATCCTGATTTTTGAATATCGTGCGTGACATGATCATGTCCTTTCTCTCCTTTTGTGGAGCAGTAAGTAAGAAATAATATCAATGACATACAGCGTGTACGTACACTACATGGATATTATACCACACATAATATTGTTTGTCAAGTATTAACGTATATTTTTTCTCTTGACAAACGAAAAAAAATATGGTATCATATTTAATACAGCATTTTAGATATTTGCGTTCGGGAGGAATGATTTTTGAAAAACCGCATTACCGTCAAAGACCTTGCAAGACTTTGCGGTGTATCGATAGGCACCGTTGACCGCGCCATAAATGACCGTGGCGGAATAAATCCGGATACCAAAAAGAAAATACTTGACGCGGCGCGTGAACTTGGATTTGTAAAGAATCAGAACGCGCTTTCTTTGAGTCTCGGCAGACCAAATCTGATCGGCGTGATAATCACAGATCTGAAAAATGAATTTCAGACAGATTTGCTCACAGCCATAGAATCAGAAGCTGCATTGATGGGGTATTCTACACTCATAATGCTTTCGAATTATGACAAATCTGTGGAAAAAAACTGCGCCGAACGTATGCGCTCGATGAATATTGCTGGACTTATAGTATTTTCGGTAATATCCGACCCTGAGTTTTATAAAAATATAATAAATACAGGCATACCGGTAGTTACTGTCGGAAATCGCATAGACGGAATACCCTTTGTCGGGATAAATGACTACGAGGCTATGAAGTGCGGAACTGAATTTGTTTTGTCACGCGGATATGAAAAGCTGATCTATACAGCACCGCTTTTGGAGCGTGAGAATGCTCAAAATATGTCAACACAATCGCTCAGACGGGACGGATTTCTCGATGCGGTAAATAAAAAGGCTGAATATATGCTGCTTGACGATTATAATGGATATGAGGCTCTGCTTGAAAGACTTCGTGATGAAAAATATTCAGAAGAAAAAAAGACTGCGATAATTTGTCCGAGCGATTCATATACTACAGATTGTCTTCATCTTATAAATGGAAGATTTGGGCTAATGGGCTTCGATCGTCTCAGAACGCTTGAAAAGCTTATGCCGGATCTTGCCGGAATAATTTACCCGACAGATGAGATAGGACGTGCTGCGGTGAATGCACTGCTTGGCGCAAAGGCGGAAATATTTGATTTTGAGATATTCCGCGGTAAAACTGTTTGAACTATACTGACAATCAAATTTAATATGGAAGGTGTTAGTTTATAACATTTTTTGAATTGCTTGTAATTCTGTTTAAAAAATATGCCCGAAAATATCTTGAACGATATAATTTTTGCCGAAAAAATTCTGCGATGTCGTGATATAATATATACGTACCCGGAAAACAAAAACGGGAAATATGTACATAACAAGGAGTATATATCATGAAAAAATCGGCAGTATTTTCCCTTTCGGCAATTCTCGCGGCATCACTTATGATACCGTCTCATGCGGCAGAGTATAAGGCACTCACCGGAACTCCTGAGGTTGACGGAAAACTCGATGACATTTACACACAGTCTCAGGTGATCGAGGTATCGAATAAATCAAACAAAATTTGGAGCTCCGGAACAGGCGCAGACAAATCGGATATTTCGACAAAGACATATATCCTTCACGATGACGATTATGTCTACTTCTGCACAGTTGCTGAGGAATCGACCATCGTTGATACCGGCATAAAGAGCGGTTGGCAGGCAGATGCTATAGAATATTGGATCAAGTTCAACGGTACGGATAAGAAGAAAGTCTCCATTGATGCGTTTGGCACAAAGATATACGGCGACCGTTCGGATACAGAGGATTTCAAGTTTGCGACCACTCGCGAGGATGGAAAATATGTCACCGAGATCGCTATACCGAAGGAAGACTTTGCAAAGGATTCTGTAGAATTTTCGGTACAGATAAATGACTTCCTTGAAAAGGATGCGGCAAACGGTGCGGCATACGGCTCTCAGACTGCTGAGGACAAATTTGTTCTCTCCTCTGATAAGGTAGTAATAAAGAAGGAAGAGCCTGCTCCTTCATCGGCAGCTCAGACCGCCGATATGGGCATTATAGCTTCGATAGCAGCTATGGCGGCTTCGGCAGCGGTAGTCTTTAAGAAGAAGCATTGACATCATAAAAAACTTTTTCATTGTGTGCTCCCAACGGAATATCCGTTGGGAGCTTTCGTTATGTATAGATAAAAAATGTTCGCCGAATGATCGGCGAACAGACAAAACACACATAAATATATTCTACTCATGTAGAAACGGGGGGGGGGTGACAAGTTTACAACTGTATTTTTAGGATCGAAATCTCCCGGATATTCAAGGCTTTTTTCGATGGTCTTCGAGAATTTGCTTGGGGTCATACCCATGCGGTTTTTAAAGGTTTTTGAAAAATGAGTCTCATCCACAAAGCCGCATTCAAGTGCAGCCGAAAGCGGTGATCTTCCTTTGGCTATCAGCATTGCCGAATGAGCTATGCGCGCCGAAACGATATAGTGATGCAATGTTTCGTTCATGACATTTTTGAAATCCGCACAAAGCTTTTGTTCACTTACAAATGCTTTTTTTGCAAGCTCGGCAGCTGTGATTTTGCTTGAGAGATTCGAATCTATTGCACTCAGAACATTTTGTATGTATTTAATCTCATCGGACTGCTCGAAAAGCTTAGAAGCAGAGCTCATATTTTCTTCAGCAAGAGAAAGCAGACCGAGCAGTGCGAGCTGCTTCATTTTTTCACTCACATCGAGCAGAACTATCTGTGAAAGCGACTTCGCACATTCGAGCTTATCTCCATGTATCTCGGATATTGAAAGCTCCTCTGAAAATAATTTTCTGAGGTCAAGATTCTCGCTCATTCCTTTTAGACTGTCCTCGGTGAAATAGAATACAAAGCATTCATATTTCTCACCGGTTCTTGCATTTGCTGTGTGGAATGAATATGGCTTGTGCAAGCGTATGTGCGGCTTTGAAATTTTGTATTCACGTCCGCTGCTAACAATGTCGAGATCGCCCGAAAGCACCAGAGTAAGCTCGTATTTTGAATGAAAATGCAGCCAATCCTGGACAAATCCATCAGATACGAAGTGCTGAGTATATATTTTGTCTATAGGGCCGACTACATCGTAGTAGCAATTTTTTCTTTCACTCATATGGGTCTTCTCCTGTCATTTGGCTGACTGCTGACATATCGGCTGGCTTGCGTTGAGAACAGTTCATAATATTTTCCGTGCAGCTCCATGAGTTCGGAATGTGTACCTTCCTCGACAAGCTTTCCGTATTCGAGAACTATTATTTTCGAAGCTCTTGTTGCACTTGAAAGCCGATGTGATACGAATATCGTTGTCTTGTTCTTTGAAAGTGCATCAAATTCGTTGTATATCTCTTGCTCGGCGATCGCATCGAGTGCCGCAGTAGGCTCATCGAGTATCATTATATCAGCATTGCTGTAGAATGCGCGTGCGATAGCTAATTTTTGCCATTGACCGCCCGATAGCTCAGTTCCGTTGTCCTCGAATACGCGCATCAAAGGTGTAGAATATTTATCCGGCATATCATCTATAAAGCTCTTTGCTCCTGATTGTGCGGCGGCATAATCTATCTTTTCATCATCCACATCGACTGAGAGATTTCCGAAGGAGATGTTTTCTCGTACTGTAAACGCATATTTTCCGAAATCCTGGAATATTATTCCGAACATTTTGTAAAGCTCGGTGACATCGTAATCGCGTAGATCGATTCCATCGAGAAGTATCTCGCCCTCGGTCGGGTCATATAAGCGTGTCAGCAGCTTTAAAAGTGTGGTCTTTCCTGCGCCGTTGAGACCGACCAAAACAACACTTTCGCATGGGTTCAGAGTGAAGCTGACATTTTTTATAACATCATGCTCAGAGCCGGGATAGCGGAATGATACATTTTTAAATTCTATTATATGCCCGATGTCATGCTTCGGGGTCTTCGGAGCTTCGATACGCGGTATTATAGTTTGCTTTTCCTTCATGAAGGACATCATATTTTCGATGAATAAAGTGCCCTCATAGATCGAGGCAGTCGTTGAGACCAGAGTTGCGACTCCGCTTGCAATATTCGATAGAGCACTTGTGTAGAATGAATAATCGCCTATTTCAAGCTCTCCGGTGAAGACTTTTTTTGCTATGAATATGTAGAGTGAGCAATTTATTATCGTGGTGAATACCGATAATACTATATGCCAAATACCTTCCGAAACTATGAGCTTTCGAAGTCCGCCGAAGTATTTTGCGAATACCTTTTTGTACTTGTCTATCAGCAGGTCGGACATCCCGAACATTCTTACTTCCTTTACATTGTCCTTGCTGCACATTATATTCGAAAAATAGTTGAGCTTTCGGCGTTCTTTCGAACGGCGGTATATGTAGTCGGCATTTTTGCGGCGGTATATGAAGTTGACGATAGCCGATGGTATAGACATGACGACTATTATTATCGGTGCTGCCGGGCTTATCACGGAAAGCGCGGTAATATAGCTCAGCATACTTATAATCGTTGACATTATATTAAATGTCGAATTGAGTATCTGAACCGGACGGTTTCCTGCTTCACGGTTCGCATTTTCAAGCTTTTGATAAAATTCCGGGGTGTCAAAGCTTGCGGCATCTATCGTTCGCGCTTTGTTGATTATCTTGAGACGTATATGATTCGAAACGAGCTCTCCGGTTATTTTTGTAAGAATGCTGTTCAATTGAGCAACTATGCGGTTTAGGAACATATATCCGAACTGGAGAGTGAGAAGTCCTGAAATAGCCCTGAAATCGCTGACCTGTCCACGTATTGTGTCGCCGAGGACATTTAACAGCTCTTTTGCGATATAAGTGCCGATTATAGGCATTATTCCGTTGAAAACAGCCATAAACAGCATTGAAAAAAGTATCCATGGGCGAGTTTCCCAGACGAGGGTATATATATAGAAAAGCCGTTCGAAAAATCCTTTGAAAAGGCGTTTCAAATAATCGGGAACTTCTTTAATGTTTTTTGGCGGCGGAGTAATGCGGCGGCGCATCTCGGCATCCGGTGGCATTGGCAAAAGATCATCTCCTTAGCGATCGTTATATATAAATTATATCATAATTTCGGCAAAAAATCAATAGAAAAAAACAAAAGCCTTCAAGATTTCTCTTGAAGGCTTTGGCGCGCCTGGCAGGATTCGAACCTGCGACCTACCGGTTCGTAGCCGGGCACTCTATCCACTGAGCTACAAGCGCATTATCAACGAACATTGTGTGTGTTCTTCTGTTGACTTATATATTATACCACACTTTCCGGGATTTGTCAATAGGTTTTTCAAAAAAAATTGAAAAAAATCAAGAAAAATGGCTGCATATTGAGAGAATATCAGATTTTGTGATATTTTTAGGAGATATGCAGCCGATCGTATGTGTTTATTCGGTTTTAAAAAGTGTTTCTATATCGGCTTCGATCTTGGATTCTATCGAAGCATATGCGGAGGAAAATTCCTTGCCATCAAAAAGCGAATTTGACAATGCAGTCATTGATCCTCCAAAGTTATAGATAGAGTTGTTGTCTATATAAAGATTGTCGAATATCATATCGAGCATTTTCGCGCTTTCGTCATCTCGTGCACCTTTGACCTTAAATGAGCTTTCATAAACTGCGGGACGCAGATTTTCATATGAATATTCAGCCATGCACTGCGAAACGACTCCGACATATTCCGTGTCAGCGTAATTCGGGAATGCAATAAATGCAGTTCCCCACGGATTGAGCATTGAATAATAGCTTTCTTGCTTTTCATTGAGCTTGGGCATTGGTAATATCGCAAAATCAGCTTCAACATCTCTATAACGTGTAAACGCAGAGCTTGTATAATGCTGAGTAAATATTACGCGGTTCTCACGGAATGCCTTATGCAGATTGTCGCTCTCAGCATCGACCGTATATTCTCCGAAAAGTATCTGTGCCTTATCTATCAGTTCAAGGGTACGCTCGTTCATCAGATCGACTTTAATACCGTTTTTTGTGGCATCACAAAGATGTATGCCTGCACCGACTGTCAAAACACCTGCCGCAAGCTCGCCTTTTAGCGACAAATAGCCGATAAAATCATTTGCGCTTGAAATGCTTCCGCTGTCATCAATATCACTGCATGTGTTTTTGGTGTAAGCTGCGAGCTGATCTATTGTCCATTTTCCGCTGTCGATCACTTTGTAAACATCGTCCTTGGTTATTTTATATTCACTTGCGACATCACAATTCATGAATATGCAGCCTGGCATAGTATAAAATGCCGGAAGAATATCACCTGAGAGAAAGAAGAGTTTTCCGTTTGCCTGACATCCCTCTGCAACGAGAGTGCTCCACTCCGAAGAAGTTGTATTTATTGTATCGACCGACAAAATGTCAAGAAGCACATCGTTCACACCGAGCTTTGAAAGACTTATTGCAGTTCCGGCCAGCATATCATATTCATTTTCCTGAGCGAGAACACTGTTTTTTACAAGCGTTGCTACTTCATCATCGTCGGCTACCGTATATTTGAATTTTACATTCAACTTTTCAGAAACTATTCGGTCGCGTTCTGTGAGAGTGTCATTTATAATATCTCCGATCAGCTCTTCATCGGGATAATTATTAAGTGCGCCGTTTGAACCGATTATCCGAAATTCGGCTTCTTCAAAATCATATTTCTTTTCGATTTGAACAGTCGTATTGTCCGAACTGTCATCAGCTTGTATAACGGTGTTTTCGTTATTGCATGAGACAGAAGCGTTAAGTGAAAGAGCGAGTAACAGTAAAGCAGACATATATCTTTTCAAAATTATAGCTATTCCTTTCTCACTAACTGATAGCTTCGAATGAATATCGTGAGATGTTAGTGTTAAAATTTCAAATTATTCCGCAAAGAGATTTTTGATGTCGGCTTCTATTTTTTCTTCGAGTGCGGCATAGCTTGAAACAAATTCTGTGCCTTTGTTTATAGCATTTGCAAGTACAGAGGTCGAGCCGCCGAAATTGAACATTCCGTTGAGATCGATATAGGTATTGTCGAAGATCATATCTAATATCTGACCGTTTGAATCGTCACGTGATATTTTGACCTTCATAGTTGTTTCGTAAAGTGCATCTCTGACATAGCGATATGAGGTATAGCACATTGCCTCGGATATCAGACCTACAAGCTCGCGGTTTTCCACGGTTATCGGGAAAGCGACTCCGCAGTAAGCATAGGTATTAACATAGCTGTGGTAGGATTCCTGTTGCTCGTCATACTTTGGCACCGGAATGACACCGAAGTCATCCTCCATATCACGGAAGGTAGCGATTATCAGCGAATATGAATTTCCGAAGAAAAGTGCGCGACCTTCCTTGAACATTGATACTGTAGGATTGGAATCTCCGCCGGATGGGGCTATGCCGTTTGTAAGGCTCAGAAGTCGATTAAGCTGGGAGATAAGATCGATAGCTGTCTCGTTTGAAAGCTCGATAGTTACCTGACCGTTCTTATCTATGCTTGAAAGTCTTTGCCCAGATCCAGCAAAGTGAGAGAATGCGGTTATATCTGATTCGACATGAGCATAGCCGTGAAAATCATCGTTGTCTATGTCACCGTCTCCGTCAAGATCGTTATTTATATCCTTGATCATTGAGTAAAGCAGATCGTTTGTCCATTTTCCGGCAATTACCGTTTCAGGAATGTCGACATTTGTGTACTCATCGGCAAGACGCTGATTGAATGCCATAACATAGGGGGCGTAATACTTCATCGGAGATATATCTCCGATAGTGATATATTGCTTTCCATCGATAGTTGTGTTTTCCGCCATATCCGCAGACCACCATGCGGCATCGGTATCTATATATGGGAGCGAATTTATGTCGAGCAGCAGCTTCTCGCGCATCATTGAAACCATAATATCAGCAATATCGCCGATCAGTATGTCATATTCATTATCATTGGCAAGGACAGTCTGCCTTGCAGTAGCTTTTACATCATCAGTTGTGAACGACTCGATCGTGACATCATAGCGTTCGGAAATCGTGCTGTTTCGCTTGTAAAGAGCGTCATTTACAGTATCACCGATTTCCTCTTCGTTTGGAAAATTGCGGCGGGTAGCAAAATCAACACCAAGCATACGATATGTCTGACCATTGAATTTTGTTTGCGGAAGCGTATCAAGATAGTCGATTTTTTCATCTGCTTGAACAGAGCTGTCGCTTGGAATTTCGTTCACGTTCTGTTCTGAGCAGCTTACGAGGTTGTTTAAGCAAATTCCTATGAGCAGAATGTAGGATAATACTTTTTTCATACGGATTTCCATGGCGCAATCTCACACAGTGATATGGTGTAATATCGACTGCGCAGAACGCTCTCCTTTCATTATTTTATGAAAATTTCATCGGAAACTCAGCCTGTTTTTACATGGTTCGAGCTATGCTGCTTTTGATGCCGTAGCTGCGTTGGTTTTCCAAAAGCTTGAGACGGCTCTAAGCCTTAATCGGCATTGAAAAGCCCACGGATATAATCCATTGCATTTAGTATATCGCGGGTTTGCTCCTCGCCGCCGATCTCTCGCTCGATTATGCAATATCTGTCGTAGTCCAGCTCCTTCAGCATAGCAACGACCTTCGGGAAATCGACGTGTCCCTTGCCTATCGGGACCTCCGGACCAAGTTTGCCGGGAACTGTCGGGGGAAGACCATCCTTGAAATGCAGGTTGCGGACATATTTTCCGAAGGTGTAGAGTGCATCTACCGGGTTTCCGTAGCCGTACATTATCGGATTTGCCGTGTCGAGATTTATATATAAATTGTCGAGCTTAGTGTCACAGATGAGTCTTAAGAGCGAGATCGGCGATTCTGTTCCGGTCTCAAACAGAAGGTTCAAACCTTCCGCCTTCAGTCTTGTACCGATCAGTGTGACCGCTGCCAACATCCTTGAATATTGATCAGAAAACGGATCGTTCGGTATAAATCCGGGATGGATGATCATATCAGTTATGCCGATAGCCTTAACAAAGGGGATCGCAGACAGAACATATTCAATGCGCGAAGCACCGAATATCGGTGAATTTATACCGGAATTTATAAAATCGAAGTGAGTGTCCCACATGGAGTTTGAATCACGATAGCCGCAGAACTGTGCGGAGATCTCTATTCCCACGTTATCGGCAGCCTTTTTTATGATCTCAGCTTCGGAAATGTCGTATTTTTCCGGTTTGTATACGAGCTGACAGGTATCCATACCTGCTTTTTTAAGCTCGTTGAACTTGTCGGCGGCTTCGTGGGGAGTGCTTATTCTTACAAGAGTACCGTATTTCATTTTTTATTCCTTTCGAGAAAGAATGCTCATTCGGTCGGGGCTTTGAGACCGTTCATCTCGTAAAGCTCACGGATGGTTATTGCACGACCGGTTTGGCTCGAAAGCTTTGCCGCATCCACTGCTGCCTGCGAACGCAGTCCTTCGAGTATCTCTGCGGCGTATTCGTCGGGATGACCATTTAGAAGATCAACATACGAACGGCTCTGTCCGCCTACCGCGAAATCAGCCGGAGGCTCGATCTTTACAAAGGTGTTTGTCTTCATATTCTCACCGGTGCATTCGCAAAGGTACTGCTTTCCGTTATTATATACGAATTTGAGTGAGCCCTTTTCACCGACAAGATAAAATTCGATCGAATCCTTTTCGTTCGTAACGCAACGCGAGATTATCACGTTTGCTCCGATACCGCTCTTTAATCTGAAGGTGACATTGCTCCAGTCATCGGTCGTGACCTTTCCCCATTCATCACTGTCAGGGAGCTGACGATCCTCAACGATTATTCCGCGGTCGCAGTACACATTTTCGAATTCCTCGCCGAAGAAGCGGATCATATCGAACATATGCGAGCCGAGATCGCAGAGAACGCCCGAGCCGGAACGCTCCTCGATAAATCTCCATTCGAGTCGTCTTCCGACCCAAAGGCCGCTGTCCTTGACGCATCTGATGTAGATGTGATAGAGCTTTCCGAGCTTGCCGTCATCGATTAGCTTCTTCATGTAGCGAGGGAGAAGACGGTAACGCCAGGAGAAACAGACGAATACCGGAAGTCCGGTCTCCTCGGCTTTTTTGAGCAGAGCGGCGGATTCTCCGAAGTCGAGTCCTATCGGTTTTTCAACACTTACCGGGAAGCCGGCGTTGAGTGCATCGATAGCTATCGGAACATGAGCATCATTTGAAGTCGCAATATCGACTGCATCTATAAGGCCTGAGTTTAAAAGTGCAGTATGTGTCGAAAAACGATGCTCCTCGGGTATTCCGAGACGATCTCCGGTGCGTTTGAGCGCATCGGGAGAGATGTCAGCTATAGCCGTTATTTCACAGTCAGGGCATTCGAGATAACCGGGAATATGTGCGCCGTTCATTATTCCACCGCAGCCTATAAGTCCTATACGTTTTTTGTCCATGATTATTTTCCTTTCATTCATCAAAGGTATGATACGATTTTTTGCTTGATGCGAATAATTTCGCTCCGTACATATATAATACCAGATTGCGGCAAATATGTCAAGAGACGATTCGTTCTGAATGGGGGACGATACGCGCTTATTTTTGATCGCACTATCAGGCGGTTTTGTGCAATAAAACAAGTACGATTCGATTATTTGAGAATACGATATGCGCCTCTTTTCGTAATAGTATTGACAAATCGGGGAAAAACGGTTATAATCTTCATATAGATTAAATTTATGATTGGAGAGGGATAAAACGATTATTTCAGAGCTTCGAGAGCTGGGCGGTATGGATTTTTCGATAACCGAGATCAGTGCGAAAAGCGATCATTGGAAAACCAGCGAAAGATTTGATTATACCGTTTCGGGCAGACCTAAAAATCTTATACATATAATAACCTCGGGAATACGCGCATACAGCTTCGAAAATGAATATTTCGAGCTTTCATCCGGAACGGTGCTTTTGATCCCCGATGGTACAAAATATGTCACCTGGGCGATCGGAAGCTGTTCGGGGATCGGCGCGCTTTTCAGCTTCACCGATCCGGAAATTTCATTTGCACCCGGGGTATATCATGACTGGAGGGATGAGGAGGTCGATTATCTCAGCCTTTTTACGCGGCTGAACGACAGCTTTTTGACCGATCCAGGCGCGGTGCTTCACAGAAAATCGTTAGTCATGAGAATTTTGGATCATATGAGCCGTGAG
This sequence comes from uncultured Lachnospiraceae bacterium, assembly GCA_964603455.1. GTDB lineage: Bacteria > Bacillota > Clostridia > Oscillospirales > CAG-272 > Flemingiibacterium. The sequence goes on along the minus strand of CAZRVL010000003.1, from coordinate 11,328 downwards.
CTTTCACCCGACAAAGGTGTCGGACAGCTTTCGGCGGCAGTGGATTTTATAACCGAGCATTTCCGCGAAAATCTTCCGATCTCGGACTACGCCGCGGCTTGCTCATTTTCGGAAAGCTATTTCAGACGCAGATTTTCCGAGCATTTTGGCATAACCTCGATCGAATATCGCGACAATCTGCGCTTCCGCGAAGCACGAAGAATGTGTTCTGAGGGGATAAGTCTTTCAAAGGCAGCCGAAGCAGTCGGATTTTGCGATGCTTCATATCTGAGAAGACTTTATAAGCGCAGATTCGGCAGACCCTTCGGAACGCCGAGCGACAACGACATCGTATAGCCTTGGGAGGAATATTATAATATGAGGATAACAAACGGAATACTTGTCCTGCCCGATCGATTGCTTCGCGGCGGGATAGAGCTTGAAAACGGACATATAGCGGCGATACTGCCCGAATGCACCGCCGAGGTCGGAGATATCGATGCGAACGGAAGCTATATTTCGCCCGGACTTATCGATATACACGTTCACGGCGGAGGCGGGTATGACTTTATGGATTGCAGCCATGAGGCGTTTGAGGGCGCGTGCCGCTTTCATCTTTCGCACGGAGTGACGACTCTTCTGCCGACATCAGTCACCGCACCGGTCGAGCTTATCGAACGCTTCCTGTCCACACTTCGAAGCGAGATGAAAAACAATCGAATGCTCCTCGGAGCGCATACCGAGGGACCCTATCTCTCGAAGAAAAATCGCGGCGCACAGCCCGAACGCTATCTCAGAGTCCCATCGATCGACAGCTATGCTTTCATTTTGAAAAATTCCGACATTATCAAAACCGTCACGTTGTCACCTGAGCTTGACGGCTCGGCGGAAATGACTTCGGCTCTCAGATCGGTCGGAATAGTGGTCTGCGGCGGACATGATGACGGAAGAAAGAGCCTTTCAACGGCGGCGATAGACGCGGGGCTTTCACATCTGACGCATCTTTGGTGTGCAATGTCAACCGTTGGGATGTATTCGGGCGTTCGAGAGCCGGGGCTTTTGGAACTCGGACTTTCAAACGATTCTCTGACTGCCGAGATCATTGCCGATGGATATCATATGCCGCCCGAGCTTGTGAAAATCGTGTATCGCTGCAAGGGAGCCGATAGGCTGGCAATAGTTTCCGACTGCCTGCGTGCGGGAGGAATGCCTCCGGACGGACGGCTTTGGACGCTCGGTGCGGAGCCCGAACTATATGATGATGACGCTCCCAAGCCGACACGCTTTATCGTGTCGAACGGAGTTGCACGTCTGCCCGATAACACGCGCCTTGCCGGCAGCATAAAATCTGTCGGTGAAATGCTCACATGGCTATACAAAGAGCTCGGCGACGAGATACCGATCTGTGAGCTTTTCAAGCTGGCATCGCTGACTCCCGCGAGAATTATCGGGATAGATAAAACTCACGGCTCGCTTGAGGTAGGGAAGACCGCCGACATCGCGATATTCGACCGTGAGCTTCAAACAAGAGCAGTTATAAAAAATCAAGAAAGGATGTTTTAATATTATGAAGGATCTTTATTATATCACACCGATGGAGGCAGACAAAAACGCGCGCATCCCCTTTCGCGTTGCGGAAAGTGAGGAGCTGATGTACGTTGAAATGGGAAGGATAATGGCAGACTGCATAGAGAAAAATCACGGTGAGCGTACAGTCATTATCCTTCCGGTCGGTCCGATCGGTCAGTATAAGTATCTCGCAAAAGAGATAAACGAGCGAAAGCTTTCGCTGAAAAACTGTTATTTTATAAATATGGACGAATATCTCGACGAAAACGACCGAACGATCCCGAAGGAGGATATTCTGAGCTTCCATGGGATAATGGATCGTGTGCTGTATTCGCAGATCGATCCCGAGCTTATAATGCCTGAGGAGCAGAGGCTTTTTCCCGAGCCGGGACACGAGAAGGAAATCGACGAGTTGATAGATTCGTTCGAAAAGATAGATTGCTGTCTTACCGGTGTCGGAATAAACGGACATATAGCCTTCAACGAGCCGCCCGAGCCTTCCGACCCGATAAGCGATGAGGACTTCAGAAATATAGGGACTCGAAAACTCGACATATCGCGTGAGACCATCGTGAACAACGGCGCGAACAAGCTGCGCGGTGCGCTCGATATCTTCCCTCGCCGCTGCATAACGCTCGGTATGCGTCAGCTTTTGAAGGCTGATATTTTGAAGGTGTATCTCTATTGTCCGTGGCAGTGGGGAATAATGCGCAAGGCTCTGCTGTCCGAGCCCACCAAAGCCGCGCCGGTCACATTCTTGCAGACACATCCGAATGCCGAGGTCGTTATGACTCCCGAGCTGCATGATTTTATACTTTGAAAAATATTTGCCGAAGGACAAGAAGCCTTCGGCATTTTTTATTAGTGCAGAGTGAGGTGAGGTCTGATGGCAAATTCGGTATTACTGATGCAGCATTTAAAAAATGAACTCCTCGGCTTGTTTAGTTTAATAGAAAGGCTCTGCGAAAAAACATCGCAGAGCGTATTTTTGGCTATAACATACAATTCACAAATCGAAAATCAAATATAATTTATTATCTCTACCGACACGATTTGATTCCGCTTGGCGTGCGGTAGATATATCGGTTGTGTTATTATATTATTGCACGCAGTAATAATAAAAACAGCAGTATGCTTGAGCATCGGACGGGTAACAGACCGTATCCTATAAAAATACTCATGCAGCTGCTGTTTACAGACAGTTTCGCTTTAAAACAAAAATGGAGCGAGTGGCGGGAATCGAACCCGTGCGATCAGCTTGGGAAGCTGAGATTCTACCATTAAATTACACTCGCATTTCAATGTATTTATTATACACCAAAATTTAGGATTTGTCAATAGCTTTGAGAAAAAATTTCACCGATGTTTAGAGCGGCGCGTGTCTGGTAAAAATATTGACACAGCTGAAAAAGGAGATAATTTTATGACTGTAAAACGAGGAGATATTTATTATGCGGATCTCAGTCCGGTCGTCGGATCTGAGCAGGGAGGACTTCGTCCGGTACTTATCGTGCAAAACGATGTCGGAAACAAATACAGTCCGACGGTCATCGCTGCGGCAATAACCAGCCAGATCGGCAAATCGCGTCTTCCTACTCATATTGATGTGACTGCCGATCATTTCGGGCTTTCAAAGGATTCGGTGATTTTGCTTGAACAGATACGTACCATAGACAAACAGCGGCTTAAGGAAAAAATGGGTCATCTCGATGAAAATGTAATGCAGAAAGTGAATAATGCTATCGGTGTCAGCTTTGGACTCAGCGGACAATGATATTTTCTATGTGGAAAAACGGCAGGTTTTCCACTGAAAAATCCGGAAAATTATCCACATGGTGTTGAAAAGTGTGTGGAGATCAGGAAAAAAGCCAAATTACGGTTTTGAATTATCCACATCCCATCTGAATTTTATGTGAATAAATAGTGAAACCCCTTGAACTTGGTCGATTTTTGAGTTATAATATAATTGAGTATTGTTGTCAATAACAGTTTTGGACGAAAGCATTCTCAGTAAGCAAGATGGAAGGAGAACCTATGTATAAAATTTTAGTTGTGGATGATGAAGAAAGAATACGCAATCTCGTAAAAAAATATGCGGAGTTTGAAGGTCATGAAGTGACGGAGGCAGGTGATGGCATGGAGGCGGTCAAGCTCTGCCGTGACAAGCGTTTCGACATTATAATAATGGATATAATGATGCCGGAGCTTGACGGATTTTCAGCCTGTCGCGAGATACGCAAGACCTGTCAGACTCCGATAATCATGCTGTCGGCACGCGGAGAGGAGTATGACAAGATAAACGGCTTCAGCCTTGGGATAGACGATTATGTCGTTAAGCCCTTTTCACCGAAGGAGCTGATGCTGCGTATAGATGCTATAATGAAGAGGTCGCGTGCGGCTATGTCACCTTCCGAGGATGCGCATGAGATATTCGAATATGAGGGGCTCAAGGCGGATATAACAGCAAGGACTGTAGCTGTGAACGGTAAGCGGATAGATATGTCACCTAAGGAATATGATCTGTTCTTTTATATGCTCAAAAATCGAAATATCGCGCTTTCACGCGAAAAGCTGATAACAGAGGTCTGGGGATATGATTTTTACGGAGATGACAGAACTCTCGATACTCACATAAAGCTGCTTCGAAAGAGCCTTGGCGAATATTCGGGTCTGATAGTCACTTTAAGAGGGGTGGGCTATCGTTTTGACGCAAAATAATCAGCTCGGACAGGTAAATTCCAAAGCTCCGAAAAAACGCAGACTCGGCATACGTTGGAAGTTTTTTGTCTACATGATGCTTTTTCTGTTGATCCTTCTCGGACTGCTCTGGAGCTTTCAGGTGGTATTCTTTGAGGATATATACAAAGCGGTAAAAGTTGCCGAGGTAAAGGGCGCGGCATCGATACTTTCAGAGTGCATTGAGCTTAATGATGCTGAGTTCAGCGATGTTGCCGAGAATATCGCTTCCGATCATTCGGTATGCGTACTTTCATATGATCAGTTCGGAAATGTTTTGGCATACGAGCATTCTGTATATGATTGTATAATACACAGGATGGATCAATATGAGCTGGTTCTCTGCTATTCGAAGGCTATAAAGTGCGGCGGCGAATACATACAGTATATACCGCTAAATAAGATAAGTATGAGACACAGCAGCGATGCTTATCAAAGTACTCTGTTGAATACCTCGGATGAGATCGGTGAGACGGTCATATTTACGAAGATCGGATATTCCAAAAGCCGCGGCCGTGATGTAATAATGATGTTCAATACCACGATCTCTCCGGTCATTTCGACGGTAAAGACCATTCAAAGCGAACTCATAATAATAAGCATAATAATGACGGTTGCAGCGATCGTTATATCATTTCTGTTGGCGCGGCGTGTTGCAGAGCCGATAGTTCGTATGAATGCCGGCGCGAAGGAGCTTGCGGATGGAAATTATGATGTCAGATTTGCAGCATCCGGCTATCGTGAGATCGCCGAGCTGTCGGATACGCTAACATATGCCGCCGAGGAGCTTTCGAAGACCGAGGCTTTACAGCGGGAGCTCATAGCGAATATTTCGCACGATCTCAGGACTCCGCTGACTATGATAGAAGGATATGCAGAGGTCATGCGAGATATTCCGGGAGAGAACACGCCTGAAAATGTGCAAATAATAATTGATGAGACTAAGCGTCTTACCTCGCTCGTCAGCGATCTTTTGGATATTTCAAAGCTTCAGTCGGGCACGCAGAAGCTTGAACTCAGCGATTTCAATCTCACCGAAACAATACGTGAGGTCATCGGAAGATTTTCGAAATTGACCGAGCAGGATGGATGGGTCATAGATTTCAATGCCAACGAAGAGGTCACGGTGAATGCCGACCGAACTCGAATACTTCAGGTCATATACAATTTTATAAATAACGCGATAACTCATTCTGGAAGTGACAGATCTGTCATAGTCACGCAGAGGATCGTAAACTATCCCGATAAGCGTGTGGTCAGGATCGAGGTCACAGATCACGGAGAGGGAATACCGGAGGAAAAGCTGCCGTATATATGGGACAGATATTACAAGGCCGATAAGACACATAAGCGTGCGCAGATGGGCTCAGGACTTGGACTTTCGATAGTAAAAGGCATACTTAATATGCACGGTGCAAAATACGGAGTCGAGAGCAGAGTCAGTGAAGGCTCGACTTTTTGGTTTGAGCTTTAAATGCGGATTTTATAAAAAAACAGTCAAATATATGCAGAAAATCTTGAGATTTGCAAAAATCTCTTGACAAAACGGAAAATATATTGTATCATATAACTGTAAAAATAATATTCTTCCATTAAAGGAGAGAAAGGATGCCTTCGCCTTTTTGCGAATGGCCATGATCAATATGAAAGATTTAAGATACCGTCAGGTACATCTCGACTTCCACACCTCCGAAGCGGTTCCGTCAGTCGGAGACCGTTTCGACAAGGAGCAGTTCAAGGCTGCACTCAAAGCAGGTCACGTAGATTCTATAACCGTTTTCTCGAAATGCCACCATGGCTGGGCTTATCATCCGTCTACTGCGAATGAAATGCACCCGAAGCTGAAATTCGACCTTCTCGGCGCAGAGCTTGAAGCTTGCCGTGAAGCCGGAGTAAATGCGCCGGTATATTTATCTGCCGGACTTGACGAGAAATATGCAAGAAGACATCCCGAATATCTCAATAAGGGTTCATCGGGGGCAGGTGTTGATTTTCTGAATGATGTTCATTACCATCTGCTTTGCTACAACACTCCTTATCTTGATTATTTACTGGCTCAGATCGATGAAGTAATGCGTATATACCATCCGACCGGAATATTCCTTGACATATCCGCTCCGAGAATATGCTATTGTCAGCATTGCCTTGCTTCTATGCGTGAAAAGGGACTCGATCCGCACAATTACGAGGATGTCAAGAAGCATGGAGATATGGTCTATGCAAATTACTGCCGCAGAGTCGAAGAGGTAGTAAGAAAATACGATCCGGATACGACTATTTTCCACAATGCCGGAAATATCACACGCGGAAGACGAGATCACGCTCATTTCGACACTCACCTTGAGCTTGAGAGCCTTCCTACCGGTGGTTGGGGATATGACCATTTCCCGATGTCGGCATCCTATTGCCGTTCGATCGGAATGGATTTTCTCGGAATGACCGGAAAGTTCCATCTCTCATGGGGCGAATTCGGCGGCTTCAAGCATCCGAATGCACTGCGTTATGAGGTCGCGCTTTCGATAGCCGAGGGGGCAAAGTGCTCGGTAGGCGATCAGCTCCATCCGACCGGAGAGATGAATATGTCTACATATGAGCTTATCGGAGCGGCTTATGCCGAAGTCGAGGCTAAAGAACCGTATGTCCGCGGCGCTGAGCATATCACAGATATTGCTATACTCAGTGCGGAGGCATTTGCAAATCGCCCGGATATAAATTGTCCGTATGATGTCGGTGCTGCACGTATGCTTCTCGAAGGCAAGTATCTTTTCAATATTGTTGACCAGTATGAAGACCTTTCGAAGTACAAGCTGCTCATCCTTCCCGATATAATCCGCATAAACGATGAGTTAAAGAGCAGACTCGATGAATATGTCAAGAACGGCGGAAAACTGCTCTGCACAGGTGAGTCCGGACTTTGTGCCGATAAGAATGAGTTTGCGATCGATCTCGGCGTAAAATGCGATGGTATTGATGAATACTGCCCGAACTATCTCATTCCCGAATATGACGCTGTCAACGGAAGAACTGCGTATGTAATGTATCAGCCGTCTATGAATGTAACTCTCACGAGCGGAAACGTTGAAGCTCTTGTCGAGGATACATATTTCAACAGAACGGCAGAGCATTTCTGCTCACACCGCCACACTCCGAACGATTTCGGCGCAGATCATGTCGGTGCGGTAATTAATAACAATACCGGATATATCGCATGGAAAGTGTTTGCGGACTATTCGGACAAGGGCTCGTTCCATCTTAAGGAGCTTGTGCTTCATATGATCGAAAAGCTGCTTGAGCCGACCGTTAAGACAAATCTGCCTGATCGTGGAATAGTCACCTACACAAAGCAGGAGAATGAGAACCGCTATGTCGCACATCTTCTCTTTGCGCACACCAGCAAGCGCGGAAAGAATGTCGAGGTCATCGAGGATATTATTCCGCTCTACGAGATAACTCTTGACGCGGATGTTCCGACACCAAAGCGTGTTTACAAGGTAGAATATCGTGACGGCGGACTTGTCGAGACCGATCTCGAATATACATATGAAAACGGAAGGGCACATATTGAAGTCGGCAAGGTCGAGCTTCATGCGATGGTAGTTTTCGATGTTTAATATACGTAAAGCCGAACCCTCCGATGCAGCCGAGATATACAGACTTGTACTTTTGCTCGCGGAATATGAGAAGATGTCCGATCTTGTGACCGGAAGCGAAGAAGATATGCGTGAGCTGCTTTTCGGCAGCGGAGTAGGGCATTGTCTCGTTGCGGAGGATAAGGGCAGTGTCATAGGCATTGCATTGTATTTTTATAACCTTTCGACCTTTAAGTGCCGAAAGGGAATATATCTTGAAGATCTCTTCGTCCTGCCCGAAAGGCGGGGCGAGGGGATTGGTTCGGCACTTTTGAAGGAGCTTTGCAGAATTGCGAAAGCCGAAAACTGCGGACGCTTTGAATGGTCGTGCCTTGATTGGAACGAGCCTTCGCTTAGATTTTACGAAGCTCTGGGTGCTAAACCGCAGAACGAATGGGTGCATCTCAGAGTAGATGAATCCGAATTTGATGATTTTACTGATAAATAATAGGTGTAAAATATGTATAAACTCACAGCAAACAACGGCTTCAAGGCAGAGTATACCGAGGAGAGGGTCGCCGATGATATTCTCCTTCTCCACCTCAAAGCAGAAAATGACACGCCTTCGACTCTTGAGCTAAAAATCGAATGGCAGACAGACGATATTGGTGTAAATAGCTGCTACAGTCCGCTCGGATATAACAGACGCGCTATTCGTCCAAACTGGGGTGGCTACGTGGGCTCGAATGCAATGTCCTCCGCTCCGGTATTTTCGAATATCGCATATGACGATACCAACCGCATGACACTTGCCTGCTCGGATGCCAAGAACTCTGTTCGCATTCGTTCGGGTGTTATTGAGGAGAATGCAAAGCTTATCAACACAATCATTATCAACGTGGATTGCAGCGTCAGCGAATATGAATCGGATATACGCATAGACACTCGCAGCATACCTTTTTATAAGTGTGTCGAGGAAGTGACGAAGTGGTGGGAGACCTATGACGGATATTCGCCGATAAAAGTACCGGACATCGCAAGAAGTCCGCTCTATTCGGCATGGTACAGCTTCCATCAGCAGATAGACATTCCGCGCATAGTCGAAGAATGCAGATTCTTTGCAAAGCTTGGCTGCAAGTCGATAATCGTTGACGATGGTTGGCAGACAGATGACAACGGACGCGGATATGCGTATTGCGGAGACTGGGAGACTGCACCTTCAAAAGTTCCGGATATGAAGGCATTTGTCGATGCTGTGCATGAGACCGGACTCAAGTTTGTTCTTTGGTATTCAGTTCCGTTTGTCGGAATACATTCAAAGGCATATGAGCGTTTCAAAGATAAGATGCTTGCGGAGTCCGGAATGGGCGGTACATATATCCTTGACCCGAGATACCCGGATGTCAGACAGTATCTGATCGATACATATAAGAATGCTGTCATAAATTGGGGACTTGATGGCTTCAAGCTCGACTTTATAGATTCCTTCCATCAGAGAAATACCGTTAAGGAAGGCATGGATTATGTTTCGGTATATGACGCGGTAGACCGTCTTATGAAGGATGTTATGCGTGAGCTGACAAAGCTCAATCCCGATATACTTATCGAATTCAGACAAGGATATATGGGACCGCTCATGCGTACCTTCGGAAATATGATACGTTCGTCCGACTGCCCGAATGACAGTTTTACTAACAGAATGAATACCCTTTCGCTTCGAATGACCAGCGGAAACACCGCAGTCCACTCGGATATGGTCATGTGGAATTACAATGAATCGGCAGAGCTTGCGGCATTCCAGCTTACGAATATACTTTTCTCCGTGCCGCAGATCTCTGTGCTGCACGACAAAATGCCCGAAAGCCATGCTAAGATGGTAAAGGCATATCTCGATTTCTGGACGAAGCACCGCGATGTGCTGCTTGACGGCGAGATGATGTACAAAAACTATTCGGCTGACTTTACATATGTTTCCTCACTTAAGGGCGATACACAGATCGGCGCGGTATATGCCGGACGAATAGCAAATATCGAAAAACTTACCGACAATATCATCGTGTTCAATGCTTCGATGGATAAAAATGTTGTTATAGATTCGAACTTTGCAGGAGATTATGATTATGTCGTATATGACTGTATGGGTGAAAAGGTAACAGACGGTGGTATCCGTGGTGAGCTTTCGCTCTGCCGCATAGATGTTCCGATAAACGGCAGAGTCGAGCTTTGCAGAAAATGATCTAATAACTGAGCTTGTCGGAGACATACTTTCACTTGAATTGGAGTTTTTCGGCAAGCATTCTGCGAGCTTTTTCATTTACTATATTTAATTGCGAACTCCTTGAAAAGCAAGGAGTTTTGCTGTTGTATAAAAAACTAAATTTTCTATAGGAGATATTTATGAAAAAATTTATCACATTTATGCTTTGTCTGAATATAGTTATGTCCTTAGCTGCATGCGGTGATAGCGAAACCACCGAACAAAGCAGCGATACATCTGCGCAGACAGACGTGATGACCGCAACCGGAGAAAACGAAGAAATAGAGGAAACTCAAGAGACAGCTGTGTCTGATGATACCACTTTTTCAAGTGAGAGCGAAGAAGTGACTGAGATCAAGGAACTTATTATAGATGAAGCCGTTAAACCCGAAAATTTCATCCTTTCGGACAGTGGTGAGAACTATGAGACATACACTCTTGAAAACATCACCTACAGTGATCTAATGAAATATGAAAGCAAGCTGACAGAAGAAGGTTTCTACATTCAGCGCAGTGCATTTGGCAGACCGATCGAGGCGGATAATTTAAATTATGAAATTAAATATCAGTTTCAGTATACCGGTACAGCATACATTACCAGCGATACCCAATTGGAGGAACGTGCTGCACAGGGAGAGGAAGATCACGGAAATCTCACCGTTACTGTCAGAGCAAGAAATCTGAGCCACTATAATCTGCCTCCGCTTCCCGAAGAAGACTGGGGGACTGATGATGATGCCAAAAAAGGGTGGGTCATGCATAGATTGAACACCTATGTAAATTGCAGCCGAGAGACACGTATGACCTTAGCTAAAGATTATGTGGAAGCGTTGAAAGATGCCGGATATACTCTGAATGCAGAAGAATATCCCGAGGGTAAAGAGGGAAATTACGTTAATGGTTACATTCCGCTGTACTATTACTATGCCGAAGATGAGAACAAAAACAATGTAAAGGTCGTTGTCAGTTCGGACGAAGAGATACCTTATAGCTTGGTAGGTGTAAAGGCTGAGGAATGGGCGGAAATTGAAATCACTTTCAAAAAAGCCGAATAAACCGATCATTTCTATAAAAACGGATTTTTATGGAAAAGGCAGTATTTAAACTGCTTCTATATAAAGTCCGAGTGATAGCAGAATATCTGATATAAGTTATATTTATATCAGATATTTCATATCGGTATAGAAAAAATCCGAAAAAGTACTGGACAAATCGAGA
>CAZRVL010000002.1:67121-82089 GCA_964603455.1 uncultured Lachnospiraceae bacterium | reverse complement strand
AGCTGACACAGGCTGTAAAGCGATTCCGCGAGGACATTTCGGCAAAACGGAATTATAACCGCGGTGAACTTGATGAAGATGCACGTGCGGAGCAGCTTGCACTCAGACAGATAGAAGACCTGAGAGATCGATTCGCCAAAGCATTGCTTAAGACGAAAAAGAGCTTGGGAGAGAGCGAGACGAATTCAAAATTCTCAATTAAGTATGACAAAAACAACACACCATATGTCGAGATAGACAATGATGTGTTGGAAGGTATTCCGAAAAGTCAGTGGGTCGAAACGGTCAAAAAACAAATACCGCTTGTTAGCGTTAAACTTGGAAACAGCGAGATAGAGATAAAGAAAAATCCAAGCGTAAATGAGAGCTTGAATTCGAAATATGCAAAACATAAACGAGCCGATTATATGAATGGGGAAGATACAATATATCCGGATCGACTCAACTCTCTTGTGCAGGTGGACGAAATAGTCAAGGCTACAAGAAATTATATAAACGAAGCTCCAAAGCATGAGAGAAAAGACAATATAAAGCAATTTGCCAGAGGAAATGTTAACATAAAAATAGGCGGAAAAGATTATACAGCCAGTTCAATATTTGGGTACACAAGCTCCGGCAGAATTATTTTGTATGACATAATCGATTTTAAACCGACTACTATAAACAAAAAATCAGCAGACGCTACTATCCAGACCCCGGATAAAACCGTGTCCAACAGCAACTTCACGTCTGCTGACACTAACATTATATCACATATCGATGAAAATGTCAATACCATTGAGAAAAATAATTCTGATAAAACGAAATATTCTTTAGCCGGCTCGGCACTCGAACGTGCAAAGCAGATGGAAACAGAAGGTGAAAGCCCATTTGCGATAAAAGAAGCGACCGGTTGGTATCGAGATAACGAAGGCAACTGGAAGAAAGAGTGGAAAAAATCTGATGATATGTTCAGCAGTTCATCCGAAAATGTAAAAGAAATTACAAACAGCAGTTCAGATGAAGCGTTGAATAAGTTGAATAATAAGACAACATCGAATAATGTACTCGATGAAACTACCAAGGCAGCCAAAAAATATTTCGGAACTACAAAGGACTGGAATAAAACCGGGTATATTTTGACAGATGGCACGCAGCTTGACTTTTCGGGCAAACACGAAGGCTATGATTCCGGAATGCGTTCTGTAGATCATCGAGAGATAGAAAATGTTTATACCAACGGTACAGAACGTGTAGACGCTATAAATGATTTCCTTGCTAAAGGTAATATCAGGATAATGCCGGAAGGAAACAGCATAAATCTTGCGGTCGAACCGAACGCAAAGCAAGAGTCTGCGCTCAGACGCTACATAAACAGTGTCAGGGGAGAAGTGATCATTGACATAGATAACTCGAACGGAAATACGGTCAAGAGTCTTGAATATGATTCCGGAACGAGTGCAGCGAAGATACTGAGTGACATTCACGACTACTTCGAAAATGGAAGCAGAAGCCAGTCAGATATTGCAATGTTCCATAATATGGGCGATCAATATTCGACTGCTAACGAGCAATACGGTACAAAACCGCTCAATACAGCCGAAGCCATAAACCGTCAGAAGGCACTCGATATGCTTAAGGCAGGCAAAGATCCACAGCACGTATATAAGCTTACCGGATGGTTTAGAGATGACTTCGGAAACTTCATGGTTGACCATGGCGCAGAGGTGTATTCATACGGTGGAAACGAGCCCGAGAGTGAGAATGAACTTGCAGCCGAGAAAGAAACACTCAGAAGACAGAATGATTGGTCAGAGGAAAAGAGCAAGCAACTAAGCGAGAAGGAATTACGCGAAGCTTACGAACGCGGAAAGGCTGATGCGCAGAAGAAACTCGAAAAGGCATTGCACACCAAACCGAACATGACACCGGATGAAAAATACATTCGCAATCTATCGCAAGAGATGGACGATATAGCTTATCCTTGTATATGCGGGGAAAAGGTCAAGCGAAAGCCGGAAATTGTTTTCATGGTCACTTTTAGCTGACAAAGCAGACCGATTTTATCGACTTGCTTGAAAATCATTATATTTTGTTCAAATTTTTCTTTACCGAACGCTTCAATAAGAAAACAGATATAACCGCAGTGATGACCTCGGCTATCGGAAATGTCCACCATATAAGCTTTGATACATTCGGGCTCAATGTAAATATGTATGCTACCGGAAGCACCAATACGATCAGACGCAGAGCCGAAATTATCATTGGCGAATATACATCTCTAAAGCCCTGGAGAATGCCTTGTATCGCAACGCTGAAGCCCATGAACACATAGCCGAGCGTGGCAATGTGTAGGGCTGTTTGACACATCGAGATAATATCGTTTTTCGATACTATCGAGGATTCTTCAATCGTCAATGCGAAAAGCTCCGAGATCGGTTTTGCCAAAATTTGAAACAATACAGTCAATATCAACGATACTATGACAGATATTATTATCCCATGCTTTATAGTGTCCTTTACACGCGCCTTGTCCTTCATTCCGTAGTTGAATGAGTTTATCGAGATCAGCGTATTTGAGAGACCGAACGATGCAAAAAGTGCCATCTGCATCAGTTTATAGTAAATACCGTAGCTTCCCGAAAGCAGATTTACCGTGTACTGATCGTCTATAGTGCCGATTACCAGCAGCATTCCGAACATCATGAGCGAAAGCATTGCCTGCATTAAAAATGCCGGGAAACCGATAGTATATATGTGCTTGATTATTTTCATATCAGGTCTTATGTATTTAGGATTTCCATCGATCTCTTTGTTTATTGTGTAATGCAATGTGAGTGCGATGATCAATGATACTATCTGACCTATTACTGTCGCATATGCCGCACCGGCTATTCCCATTCCGAGCGGATAGATAAATACATAATCAAGTACGATGTTTGTCAATGCGCCGACTATCTGGGCTATCATTGAATGAACGGTTTTTCCGGTCGCCATCAGGAATCGTTCTGCTATTGCATATCCTATCGAACCGATAGATATACAGCAGCATATCTTCAAATATTCAGTTCCCATCTCGATCACTTCAGAATTGTCTGACATCAAAGTCATATACGGCTTTGCGAGAAACATTCCGAACAAAAAAAACAATATAAAGAATACTATACCGAGAAAAATACCGTTTCCGGCGACCTTATTTACTACAGCCTTATTGCCCTCGCCGAGATTTTTTGAAAGCATTGCATTTATCCCAACTCCTGTTCCGACACCGATTGCTATCATCATTATCTGCACAGGAAATGCAGCCGATAGCGCGAGATTTCCGATAGCACCATTCTCGCCCATATTTATTACAAACATGGTATCGACCACATTGTAAAGTGCCTGAAGCACCATTGAAAATATCATCGGAAGTCCCATTGACCAGATAAGAAGACTTATCCGTTTTGTACCCATTTTGTTATGGAGCATATTTTTTACCGTAATGTTTGCAGACAATATTTGTCATCTGCAAAGTTTTCCTTTTTTAGATTTAGTGTATGCAGTCTCAGACACAAAAAAGGCGTAAGCCCAAAAGTTGGACTTACGCCTTTCGACTACTCACTATATTTATATTATATCACAAATTTCAAAAAAAATCAAAGGCACATTTTTACGATTTGCTGCTGATATATCATATTTAAAATGTGAAAAATGCGCATATCAATTTTTCTCTATATATCCTGTTGGACTCACACCATAGCGGCGTTTGAAAAGTCGTGAAAAATAATATTCGCTCGAATATCCGAGATATTCGGCTATCTGACTTACGTTCATGGAAGAGTTTGATAAAAGCTCAACGGCGTGATTTAGCTTTACCGTATTCACATATTCGCTGACGGTCATATCGAATTTGGTTTTGAACAGAGAGCATATGTGTTCCTTAGAAAGCTCAAATTGACGTGAAAGTATCTCAGGTGTTATTCGCTCGGTGAAATTTTGGTCGATGTATCTCAGCATACGTTCGAGAGACAGCGAATATTTTTCTGACTGTTCCTTGCCGAAGCAGGTGTTTTTTGATGCAAATATGAGCATTTCCATGAAATATATATCTATCATGAGTCGATCAAGGTAATTACCTGTTGAGTACAAGCTTTGGCATCTTGTAAAAAGAGCCAGCAGATTTGAATACATGAAGGTGTTCGTATGTGTATGCTCTTTCACACATATCATATCTGAATCTATTCCCGGGAGATAAAATTTTTGAGCGTTATAATTTATCTTTTGAGTACAGCTTTTCATATCGCTTTCATCGGCTTCACATATGGTATGATAAAAGCACGCAAAGCAGTATTCACAGTGGTCGGATGTGGTCAGACGATAGTATTTATCGGTCGGAATGAATAAAAGGTCTCCTGCCTTTACATCATATTTGCGGTCAGATATGAAATATTCACAGCTTCCCGAAATTATCAAGACGAGATGGCTGTAATCCATTTTGCGTCCGTTGTGCCGCCACGGCGGATTTTCATTCGTTCTGCCGATAAGGCGCAATCTGGTGTCGGAAAGTTTAAATTTATACAACAAAATAACACCTCCTTATAAATATTATACCACAATTGAACAGATATTACAAGATACTGTCAAAAAATCTTAATATAGTGCAAATAGTGCGATTGTAATTGTAGGTTGTGCAAATAACATTAATCCTGTGCATTGAAAACAATGAAATTTTGTGATATAATCATATCAGTAATACAATATCATGAGGAGATAACTTTATGAACAATATCCCTGAAAAATTTAACGACTATCTCACACCTTATAAATACGGTAAACCGATTCTCGAACCATCAGGTATCGAGGGGGAATTTGACCGCTATGGTGTTGATAATATGCGTATCTGCCGTCATAACGGAAAATTTTACTGCTTTTATATCGGCTTTGATGGCAAGGGCTATCGCACGGCAATGGCAACCTCGGAAGATCTGCTGCATTGGGAAAAGAAGGGCATAGTTCTCGATGCCGGTTCAAAAAATCCTTGGGACAACAGCGGACGTGCGATCTCATCACTGCTCTGCGATATAGATATATACGGAAATCGTGAGCTTATAAAATATGACGGTAAATACTGGATGTTTTACCATGCCTATCCCGGTGTTGGATATGAAGTCGGTGCGGCAGCAAACGGACTTGCATGGACGACCGATGAGGAGCTTCTCGAATGGCATTGCGAGGATGCACCGGTATTTGAAAAGGGAATGCCCGGATGCTGGGATGGCGGAGGACTTTATTCTACCTGGATAGTTCCGCGAAAAGACGGATATATGCTTTATTATAACGGAAAAGAGACCACCGGCGGCAACTGGCATGAGCAGGTGGGACTGGCGTTTTCGGATACTTTGCACGGTTGGAAACGTTATGAAGGAAATCCTGTACTCAAGGTAACACCGAACCATTGGGACAGCAAATTCTCTTGTGGACAGCACGTTTTGTATGACAGCAAGAAGGACAGTTGGGTCATGTTTTACTGCGGATTTGACGGCATACATGCACAGGATGGTGTTGCGGTCAGTGAGGATATGCTGAATTGGGAAAAATGCTCCGAACCGATAATCCCCTACGGAAAGGTTGGAGAGCTTGATTCAACTCATGCCCATAAGCCGTGTATCATCTATAACGATGGCATTCTTTGGCATTTCTACTGCTCAGTTCGTCCGACCGAGACGGAGGAAGAAAGAAATCGTTACGGATTTGAATACCGCTGCCTCACGGTTGCGCGTTCCGAACCGTTTTGAAAAGCTCGATGATAAAAGCATTAATGCTTTTATATACAATTGAATTTAATAGGGAAGAAAGGATAATAAAAATGCAAAAACGAAAAATTTCTGCTGTACTGCTGGCATTGATAGTTGCTCAGCTAGTATCTTGCCAAGAGGCGGATCAGCCGAATGATCTTGACACATCGTCTCAGGATACGACCTCACAGGAAGAAACACGCAAGTGGCTCGATTCCATTCCGGAATTGAATTTCGAAGGCAAGACCTTTACCGTAGCCGTTTATGAAAATCCCGATGCTCGAAATCATGTATTTTCGAGTGAACAAGATGGCGATACCATAAATGACGCTATTTATGAAGCAACACTAAATGTGTCTCAGAGATTTAATGTAAATCTCGAAGAATTGGTTGATGACGCATACGGCGGAGACAGCTTCAGAACTAATGTTATGGCTGGAGATGCTCCATTCCATGTCGCAAATACGAGAGCACCAAATGCACTTTCATATTATGCCGAGGGACTTGTTACACCGATAGATCAGCTTGAATATATCGATCTGTCGCAGCCGTATTGGGCAGCAGAAGCGAATGCTGCGCTTTCGATAAACGGAGCTCATTATACTGCATTGGGTGATATGAACCTCAGCGCATACGATCTTACGCATGTATTGCTCTTCAATGAGAATCTCATTACCGATTATAAGCTCGATTCTCCGTTTGAGCTTGTAGAAAGCGGAAAATGGACATTTGACAAAATGTATGAGATGATGAACGCTGTATCGGACGATATTAACGGTGACAGTATTTTTGATCAAAATGATCAATACGGCTATTCTGCATATGCGCGTGTGGTTGCCCAGAATTTCTGGATAGCAGGCGGCATAAATACCGTTGCTAAAGACGAAAACGATATATATACGCTGAATCTTTCAAATGAGAATGTTGTGAACTATCTTACAAAGGTGACAGAGCGAATAATGGGCGGAAACATCGCATATTTCAACGATGTAGACGGATATTATGATGCTATGCCCGATTGGGAGATAGAGATGTTCAAGAACGACAGAGTTCTGTTTGCAAATTCAACTTTGAGATATATGGAATCTCTCCGCGATATGGACACCGACTTTGGAATAATCCCATATCCTAAACAGGATGAAGAACAGGAAAAGTATTATGTCCGTCTTGGCTATTGGAACGCCCCCTTAGTCCCGGTTACGAATGCCGAGACCGAGATGACCGGAGCACTGCTCGAAGCACTTAACGCGGAATACAACCGTGTAGTCCGTCCAAAATTTTTTGATACGGCACTTAAAGGAAAGATCGCCAGAAACGAAGAATCCGTGCGTATGCTCGATCTTATACTCGAATCCCGTGTGATAGATGTCGGAGATGTGCTGTTCAGCTCTTCTATCCGCGCAACACTCACAGATGTATTTTCAAAGGGCTCGACCGATTATATGTCAAGCATAGATGCTAATCGTGCAAAGAACGAGCAGGAACTGCTCGATGCTCTGCCCGAAGGCGTTGAAACAAAATAATGAAAACGAGCTGTCTCAAAAGGCCAAAACATTTGAGACAGCTCTATTTCTATAGTTTGAAAAAATGATAAAAAATAGTCTGAGAACGAAGCAAAAAAGAGTACAGAAAGAAGATGATCGTGAAAATCTTATATTTGAGCTTCGAACATCAACTGTGAAAAAGTCGAGCTTTTACCGTATCACCGTCTCGGTGAAAATAAATATTCCGCGCTCTGATATGAAGCTGCTCAATTAACAGCTTCTGATGACGAGCATATGAAAAATATCAAAAAGCTGTTTTCAGATAAGCTTCGATAAAAAACAACACATCGCGGAGATGTGTTGTTTTCGTTTTATCAGTTGTGTGCTTCAGAGTCAATAGGCGTATTTGTCATTACCTTTTCGGCATCGGTTATGACCTTTGTTGCCATATCGCGGAGAACATAAAATTCTCCGTCTCCGTCTACGGTATAGAATGCACGGCGGGTAGAATACGGATAGAACTTGTATGTGTGAGTCTTTCCTGCGCGTGTCTCTACGGTCAAAGTCATATAAAGATCCTTTTCCATATCGAGTGCTTCTACCGATTCGATCGGTGCATAATCTTCTATAGATACCGACAGCAGAGTTTTGTAGAACTGTCTGAAGTTCTTGACTTCAGGCTGGAATCCGGTCTCACGCTCGGTAACTACGAGCTCCTGTCCTTCGCCTTCAAGATCGAATGTGCGTGTTGCAGTCTCGCTTTCGACTGTTATAGTCTGTACATCATTGATATTCATCATGAATATTGGCGAATCGACCCACTTTATGAGATCCCATTCGAGCCATGCGAGATCACTTCCGCTGACCTCGGTTATCAGGTTAAAGAGCAGGGAATAAGCATAGTAATTTCCGCTCTCATTCTTTTCGCTGAAAAGTATATACTGCTGAATACCTGAGTATTCATATGTCAGCGTATATGCCGGGTCGAGCAGACCGTATTCTTCAAGGTCGGATTCTTCAGGGTCGTATACCAAAGCCGAAGTTCCTTCAAATGCCGTCAGAACTTCGAGAGCTATCGAATAGTTCGAATCGTTGACGGTATAATTTGCCGGTGCGAGCATTTTATACGAACTCATTGATGCTTCGGATTCCTTTTCCTCTTCATCAAGGTAGGTTATCATGATCTTTATCTCATCGCCCTTGAGTACAGCAAAATTCTTTACCGTGAAGTAATCATTTGTGTTCATCGGAAGTGCGAGAGTCGGTGTGATCATTGCTTCGAGCGGCTGCAGAAGTGTCTGACTCAATGTGGAATCAAGTACATATACCGCATTTCTGCCTGCATATCGGCAGTAATAACCTGCTCCGGTTGGAATTTTGCTTCCAATATATACTGTATGAGTCTTTCCGTCGCGGGTCGTAAGAGTATACCATGCCGGGTTGTCGCTGTCTGCGAGACCGAATTCGTGCATATCCTCACAGTCGGTCGTTACACGAGTCATTGACAGAGTATATCCAGCACTTACTACAAGGCTTGAAAGCTGTTCCTTGCTGTATGGGGCTTCAGGGTATCCGGTCACATAAAATTCCTCGGAATCGTAATCGTAATATACTCCCCATTCTCCGTATTCATTGTGAACGTCTATAGATTCGATATTGCTCTTTTCGGTATGCTCGAACATTAATATCCTGTCGTTCGTACCGAGAACCTCGCCTTCGAGCAGCTCTATCTCTTCTTTGGTTATTTCTTCGACATATTCAACGATTGGTTTTACCAGAAGAAAATAGAGAAGTACAGCTGCTGCAACTGCTATAGCCAGAATGATCACGGCTTTACGCTGCTTTTTCATAACGCTTGTGCGCTGACGTTTTGTGATGTCCTTTGACAACGGCTCGGGCGGAGCAAAGAGCGTTGATTCGCTCTTTGCTTTTGCCTCGGCTTCTTCCTCTTCGAGAGTAGAATAATTCTTGTTATCTTCGTTCATGCGTGTTTTCTCCTGATCCATACCACAGCACCTGCAATTAAGAAGCAAGCCGGAATAACAGCTGTGAGGAATATAGTCCAGTTAGTAGCTTCGGCGGTCGTGATGCTGAGCGATTCATCATCAAATACCTTGAAGTCAAGATCGGCAGGAACCTGAGTCTTACCCATCGTGCGCATCATTGCATAGAGTATATCGCTGTTTCCGTATGCTTTTTTGTCGAGATAATCTGAAGATGTGAGATATTTTGAACCGCAGGCAAACACGTAGTTCGAGTGCAGAACCTGGCTGGTCTCGCCGTTTGCATCTGTCTCATCGACATAGCGCGATTCACGTGAAAGTACAATCAGCGGATAACGACCTTCTTCTACCATTTCGCCGTCAACATATTTCTGTGCGCCGGTCGAGGTATAAAGTGCGGTCGATGTGATGCGACCATCCTTAGAATCCCAAAGTCGGTTTATCGGACGTGCATATCTTACGACAGTCTTAGGTGGAGTTCCAATCTCGGTCATGGATTTTACGAGCGATGCACCGAGAGCATCCGGATTGTATTCGGTATCGCTGCTTGATGACGATGATGTATAAGAGGAATAATCTACCGCATAATCTCCGACGAGAGAGTAATGCTCCGAGTCAAGTGAGCTTGATGGGTCTTTGATGACCGAATTGTCAAATTCGATTCCCCACTCCGACAGGAACTCATAGAGCTCGGGAAGCTCCTCGGTGTCCGGGTCAACAAATACCATGAGATTTCCGAAACCATCTAGGAAGTCATCTATCTTTTCAATCTCGGATTTTCTGCCTTTGGTATCATCAGAAATTCCTTCAAAGTCATATATCGGATTACATATTACAAGCAGTCGTCCGGCAGGATCGAAATCCTCTTTTGTAAGATCTATTCCTCTGACTTCAAATCCAGCATCGTACAAAAGCTCTAACATCGAGACATCATATCCGTAGTTGTTCTTGAGCATATCAAGTACTTCGGCAGTGGTATATGATCCGCTGTCAACTACCTGATTTACCATTTCGATGAGAGTCGATTCACCATGAGTGTAGGTGAGATAAGCTATCGGGGTTTCGGCTTGAGTTATCTGTATCATTGCCGAAATCAATTTCTTTTCACCGTTGAATGCCCAGATAGTTCCGGATTCATTCTGTGTGAAAAGTGCAGTAGCAGCGAATACTCTGAATTCAGTACCGCTTTCGACTATTACGTTTGTAGTCTTGATGCTTGTAGCGGTAGTGGATTTGTATTTAGCCGAAGCTGTCGGGTTTTTGATAATATCAATATAGTCATATGTGATATTGTCATATTCTGCTGCCATTTCCTTGACGAGCGAAAGCACCATTTTCATATACCAGTTGCCTTCAAGCTCATCGTAAGGAGCACAGAAACGGATATTAATGTCCGCATCGATCTCGTCAAGCAGTACACGACCCGAATCGGAGAGTCCGTATATGCCTTCCTTTGTCATATCGACATACCAGTTGTATTTATATACAAGTGCCGAGAATATCGTATTGAATATGATTATAGCGGCAACAACGACCGCAGTCAATACGACCGAGATCGCGCCATATTTTAATTTCCGCGTAGAGGCGGGATTTATGCCATTTATTTTCACTTTTATTACCTCCCTGCAAGATCACGACCAACGCCGTTTTTCGTAAATGCGGACGGTGAGGAACATGAAAACAAAGCATATCGAGAAATAGTATACGATCGTAGCCGGGTCGAGTATTCCGTAGCTGAAGTTGCCGAAGCGGCTGTAGATCGAGATCCAGTCGATGACTGTGCGTACTGCATATGAATCAATGTAGCTGGTGAGCAGACCGACCAAAAGAAGGAATATCAGTATGCCCATAGTTCCGACAGCTGCAACGAGCTGATTTTCGGTCAGCGATGAGACAAAAAGTCCTATCGCAATGAAGGCTGCGCCTATGAGAAGAATACCGATAGAATCCGAAACAAGGACTGCTCCATTCGGTTCTTCACAGTACTTGTAAAGAGTTGCGAAGTTGAAAATGCTTCCGAAAAGGAAGGTTCCTCCGAACATTGTAAATGCGGCAAGGAACTTTGCGAATACCATTCCGAAAAGACTTACCGGAGATGTGAGCAAAAGTTGCTCGGTGCGCATTCTGCGTTCTTCACTGAAGCTCTTCATCGTGAGCAGCGGCACTAAGATTATGAATATGAACATGACCATCGTGAAATAGCTTCCAACGCTTGAATCCTCACCCGCCATCAGCGTGAACAGCGAGAATATGAAGGCGTTGAGCGCGAGAAATACTGCCACGAATACGTAGCCTATCGGCGAGGTGAAATATGAAAGCATCTCGCGTTTGTAAATTGCTGTCATTGATCTTTTTCCTCCTCAGAATTTTCGGTAACTTCTGCATTTTCGGGAAGCTTTATATCATATGCGGCGGTCTCATTAGTATCGGTTCTTATATCGAAATTCGGAGTTTCGCCCTTTGTTTTGGGCTTATCAGACTGTTTCTTGTCGATGAGCGAGATGAATATATCTTCAAGATTCGTTCCCTGCTGTTCGAGTCCTATCAGCGGCATATTGTTCTTTGCGAGAGTGTAGAAAAGTGTCTTTCTAATATCAACTCCCGCACTGCTCTCTATCGAATAAACGAAGCTATCACCCTCACGGTCTCCGAACACCTCGGCGGTAGTTATTTCGTTTATCGAGCGCAGAACACGCAGAACATCGCGCTGCGGACCGCATACACGTACATTCAGACGGCGGCTGCCTTCGATCATCTTGGCAATGTTTTCGGTCTTTTCATCGGCTATCAATTTTCCGGAATTGATTATGAGTATGCGGTCGCATACTGCCTGTACCTCAGACAGGATATGAGTCGAAAGAATGACGGTGTGAGTCTCGCCGAGAGTACGGATGAGATTTCGTATCTCGATTATTTCCTTCGGGTCGAGTCCGACGGTAGGCTCATCGAGTATTATGACACGCGGATTTCCGACAAGTGCCTGAGCGATACCGACACGCTGTTTGTAGCCCTTTGAAAGGTTTTTGATAAGTCTGCCTTTTTTGTAATCGTCAGCTATCTTAACGACTTCACAGATCTCAGCAAGATGCTTTTTGCGGTTTAGCTTGCAGCCCTTGAGCTCATACACGAAATTGAGGTATTCCTTTACCGTCATATCGGTATACAGCGGCGGCTGCTCGGGAAGGTATCCGATGAGTTTTTTAGCCTCGGTCGGATTCTCTAAAATGTCGATACCGCCTATCGAAGCAGTACCTGAGGTTGACGACATATACCCGGTGATCATATTCATGGTAGTTGATTTTCCTGCGCCGTTAGGACCGAGAAAACCGACTACCTCTCCTTCATCAATGAAAAAGGAAATATCATCAACCGCGTATTTGCTGCCGAACCGTTTTACGAGGTTTTGGATCTGGATCATTTTATGACCATAACTTTTGTGAAGCAAAAGTTTCCTTTCTGCCCCTTTTCGGAGCTTGGTTTGCCTTGACAAAAATTGCAAAAGTGATCTGAAGCTTTATTTTCAGATATAATGTTCTTTCGCAAATAAAGTATAATAGAATTATATCACACTATTGTGAACGCACCGTGAACTGAGCAATATTTCCGACAGATTTCAGCAAAAATTTAGCGATACATCACATTCTCGTCACATGAGATAAGAGATGAAACGATCTGTTTCATCTCTTATCATTTAAAGGGGGCGTGATACCGTGCAGATGATCAAATCACAGTATAGAAACGCTTTATAATTGCCGAATATTGAGCTTTTCTTTTATAAAGCTCAGTTGCCATCGCGGTAGTAATTTATGAGACAGCCGCAGAGAATTATCTTGCGCTCGTCGTCAGTCAAAGGATCCATTCTCAAGGTGATATTTTTGATCGAACCGTCAGCCTTGATCACGTATGCCGGAAATTCCGAGTTGCCATTTTCTATCGCTGAGCGTACAGACGGAACGAATATATCATCGCCTACTTCAAAATCCATGCTGTCAAATATGAAGGGAAGCATACCCCAGTTTATAAGATTGCTTCTGTAACGCTTGGTAGCATATTCAACTGCGATATTAGCCCATCCGCCGAGAACCTTCTGGCAGGATGCAGCCTGCTCACGTGCAGAACCGTCACCTGGCTTGTTTGCGCATACAACACTTCCGATACCGATATTTTCGGGAGTTGCATTCTTGTCGATCTCGGAGATACGGGAATATACCTGTGCGAGATCCGGAGTCTTTCCGGCTTCACGAGCCTTTTCAAATACCTGTACGGCCTTTGCACGACCGACATATTCAGGGTCTTTTCTCGAAAGTGCAAATTCTGAAAGCTTCAACGGATTTGAGCGATAGGAAGAGGTCTCACCCGATGGGATGAGCTCGTCTGTAGTCGTTACAGGGTCGGTTATGACCGAAGCGGCTCTGAGAAGCAGATTCTCGGTAAGTGCCGGCATTACAGGCCAATCCGCGATGTTCGGACCTATTTTGAGAGCCTTTTCGGTATGTGCGTTTCCGAAGCCCTTGTAAACTCTGTGGTCGTATACCTTGCTGTCGAAATGATAATCCGGAGCGGTAAATTCGACCTCTATCTCTGTAGCGGGAGTGAGAATTCCTCCGTTTGCAGCGGTTGCGGCAATGCTGCGTGCATCCATTAGAGCGACTCCTGCCAGCTGACCGTTTCCGGGCTTTGAGCCTTCGCGGTTCGGGAAGTTTCTTGTGGAGTGTCGGATGCTGAGTCCGTCATTTGCGGGAACATCTCCTGCACCGAAGCAGGGACCGCAGAATGCCGTGCGGAGCGTAACACCTGCTTCCATGAGCTTAGCTGCTGCACCATTTCGCACAAGTTCTATATATGTCGGCTGGCTTGCGGGATAAGCCGAGAGACTGAATGCGCCGCATCCGGTAGATTTTCCGGCGAGAATATCGGCGGCAGCCATGAGATTGTCAAATGTACCGCCGGCACAGCCTGCGATAACACCCTGATCGACCTTTATTCCTTCTTTACATATTTTATCTGTAAGTCTGAGCTTAACGTCAGCACCTTCGAACTGTTCGGCAGCCTTTATCTCGGTCTCACGGAGAATATCCGCTGCATTTGCGTTGAGCTCGCTTATCGTGTACACATTGCTCGGATGGAACGGAAGAGCGATCATCGGCTCGACACGCGAGAGATCGATCTTTATAACGCCGTCATAATAAGCGACCGCACCGGGAGTGAGCTTTGTATATGCGTCAGATCGACCGTGGAGATCAAAATAATGTTTTGTCTCATCATCGGTGATCCAAATGGAGGAAAGACAGGTGGTCTCTGTGGTCATGACATCAATGCCGTTGCGGAATTCTATCGGGAGATTTGCAACACCGTCACCTACAAATTCGAGTACCTTGTTTTTGACGAAGCCGTCCTTGAATACTGCACCGATAAGCTCAAGAGCAACGTCCTGAGGACCGACACCGGGTCTCGGAGCACCTGAAAGACATACGGCTATTACCTCTGGACGCTTTATGTCATATGTTCTGCAAAGCAGCTGCTTGACAAGCTCAGGACCACCTTCGCCTATTGCCATAGTTCCGAGCGCGCCGTATCTTGTGTGGCTGTCCGATCCGAGTATCATTTTTCCGCAGCCGCTCATCATCTCACGCATATACGAATGGATGACTGCGATATGCGGCGGAACGAATATGCCACCGTATTTTTCAGCTGCCGAAAGTCCGAATACATGGTCATCTTCGTA
>CAZRVL010000002.1:0-67111 GCA_964603455.1 uncultured Lachnospiraceae bacterium | reverse complement strand
GAGACTGTTGTGGCAGTTGGTGAGAACATACGGTATCGGAAACTTTTCAAGACCGCTTGCGCGTGCAGTCTGGATTATGCCGACATATGTGATGTCGTGCGAAGCCATAGCGTCGAATTTTATTTTGAGATCAGACTCACTTCCTGTGTTGTGTGAGGACAATATCGAATATGCGATGGTATTCTTCTTTGCCTCTTCGGGAGTTACATTGTCGTGACCGAGAGCCTTGAGCTGGAGCGCAGCATTTTCATCGTCCTCGATTATCGTATTTCCGTAAGCGAGGTACGCTCCGTTTCGAATTATTTCAACCATTTACTTTCCTCCGAAAATTTCTTATGGATATTTTATCGTACATATAATATGATAGCACATATTTGTGAATATTTCAACGCTTTACGACATTATTTGATAAGAATCGGAATTTTGGAGAATATTTTTTATATATCTATGCGCGTAATGCGATAATCTGTCAAATGATTGTCGTATCCTGTCGTATCGCGATAAAGTCTTACCTTCTGTGAATGAGCCGTTCCGTTAGATACAAATGATACTTCATAATCACCGAAATATCCTTCGAAGTTGAAGCTTTCGCTTTTTCCTGAGCGTTCGAATTCGGTGTGCCATTCGTAGTTCACAAGTCGGTCGATCACATTGTAAGCTGCCTTCGGAGAAAGATCGTTACGCATGAGTCCGGCATGGAATACATTTTCATCTCCGTATGCAGTGCCGTCTACTAGATTCCACCAAATGAATGCGTCAACATATTTCTGAGAGAACCAAAGACGAACAAGGCGTTCGACAAGCTCTGCCTGTATCTCCTCATCTTCTGGTGCATTTGACCATGAGGGTATAGATACCTCGGAAAGATGTATCGGAAGCTTGAAATCGGAATAGCAGTCGAATATATCGAAAAGTCTCAGCGGATTATACAGAGCGGCAGCTGCCTTGGGTTCATTTTCTTTTCCGGTGAAGGCGTGGAACTGCATTCCTATACCTTCGATCTTTGTCCCCATAGCGAGTTGATTCTTGAGCATGAGGTAGTATCTGCTGCGAGTACCGGTGTATTCATATTTTCCGAAGGTCTCAAAGCAGCCTTCATTCCAGAAGAGCCTTGTGCAGGGAAATTCACGCTTAGCAAGCTCAAAGCAGAATTTTTCGTGATCGGCTTCATCGGTTATCTGGAAATTGCGCATACCGTTGCCTTTGTAACAATTTTTGTATATCGAATACATTTCGTTTATAACGTCCATGTCCTCGAAATCATAGCGATACCTTTCGCCGAGTGCCGCAACACGCTTTGCGAGAGCGATGTTTATGCCGTGATTAGAATTTGGGAGCCATGACGGATTGAACGAATTGTAGGCAAGGCAATGTGCTTTCATGCGTATTGAATTTTCGCGGCAGTAGTCACGCACAGTATCGAGCGGAGGTCTGCGCCATATCGGCTTGGAATCGGCTTCAAATCTCGGATGTCCCTCATCCGGCTCAAGAGTGTCCCAGTATATCGGAACGACACCGCAGTTGAATACCTTTTTAAAGGCTTCACGATATGCCTTGTTGCGTTCATCTTCCGGAAACTGATCGAGCAGGAATAGCGAACAGCCGAATTTAAATTCATGTCCGACCTGCTTTATCTTTACAGATTCGGGGAATATCCTTTCACCGTTTTCAAAAAACTGAAGTGAGAATACACCCATTCTGTTTTCTTTTATATTGCGTTCGATCTTTCCTCCGGTAAATTCGCTGTGTTTATCAAAAGTCTCTATGAGAGGATAGCGATAGTGCGATCTCAGATCCATATTCATAATATAAATTTCTCCTTATGAAAATAAAATACAGGCATTTTTAATTATATTACATATTTTCGAAAAAGTCAAGTATTTCATCGGATTTTTTATCGTGGTATTCTTGTTTTTTTCACGAATATGTGTTATAATAATAATATCAACAAATAAAGGAGACTGTAAAATGCCAAACTACCGCAAAAACCGCATAAATGACGAGATGAAAAAGGAACTTGCCGTTATAGTTCGTGATATAAAGGATCCACGTGTTGCCGATAATTTTGTTTCCATAACCTCTGTGAACGTTACTCCCGATCTTAAATTTGCAAAAATATACTTTTCCGCAATGACCGGAGATAAAAAGGAGATCAAAAAGGGACTTGCCAGCGCATCCGGATATATCAGAAAGCGCATAGCTGAATCATTGAATCTGCGCATAACTCCCGAATTGACCTTTGAAGCGGATGATTCGATCGAATACGGTTCGCATATCAATTCGCTGCTGAAACAGATCGAAAAAGAGCTTCCGAAGAATGAGGATACGGAAAATGAGTGAGATAAATATGGATATGACACTTTCGGATGTCTGCGAAAGGCTTGAGTCTGCTGGTTCGGTCGTTATCCTTACTCATACTCGTCCCGATGCAGATACTCTCGGAAGTGCGACAGCACTCTCCGAGCTGCTGAGAGGACTTGGAAAGGAAGTCTATATAATAAACGATGATGATATTCCGAAGCGTCTTCAATTTATAGTCGGGAAAGCCTCGATCAGACCCGAAGAAGTCCTTCCGGAGGGTTTTGAAGCAGATATTTATGTTTCGGTGGATGTTTCTGCCTCGAAGCTGCTCGGAAAGCTTGAAGCTGAATATGCACCTAAGATCTCGCTTGCAATAGATCATCATGCCCTCGGAACGCCGTTTGCATCGAATACATTTGTGCGAACACTCGGTGCATGCGGCGAGATAATTTTTGACATTTCTAAAGAATTTGAAGCGCGTGGGCATAAGCTTCTTACAAAAAATGCAGCTGTCGCATTGTATGCCGCGATCTGCTCGGATACCGGAAGCTTCAAATTCGAAAGTGTTACCGCCGAGACTCACAGGAGAATAGCGGCTATTTTGGAGATGGATTTCGATCATTCTGAGGTTGCGCGGAAACTCTATGATTCGCGTCCGATCTCGCAGGTAATGGCAACGAAGGTTGCACTTAACGCACTTCATTTTTATAATTCAAACCGCGTAGCCGTTATAAATTTCACGGCAAAAATGCGAAAGGACAACGATCTTTCGCGTGAGGATATAGACGATATTATCTCTTTGACACGTTCGATAGAGGGGGTTGAGATCGGTATGTCGATAAAGCAGTCTGACGATGATCCGACATTATATAAGGTCTCTATGCGTTCCAATCGTGTTGCGGATGTTTCAAAGATATGCGCCTTGTTTGGCGGTGGCGGTCATGTTCGTGCCGCAGGCTGTACGCTTAATGCAGAGAATGAGCTCGAAGCCGAGGAGCGTTTGATCTCTGCGATAAATTCAGAGCTTTCCGCACTTGACGAAGCGAACGCATTTGACAGAGCAGGTGAGATCTGATGGAACCGTCGGGAGTTATAATACTTAATAAACCGTCCGGAATGACCTCGCACGACTGTGTAAACCGTATCAGGCGACTCTATAATACAAAAAAAGTTGGTCATACCGGAACTCTTGACCCGATGGCGACCGGAGTCCTTCCGATACTTATAGGAAGAGCCGCAAAAGCGGCAGATCTGCTCACCGCCGAAAACAAATCATACCGCGCCGGACTCAAACTCGGAATTACCACAGACACAGAGGACACTACAGGAAATACTTTGACAACATCGGATTCGATACCCACGGAGAACGAAGTAAGAACAGTATGTGCCGATTTTGTCGGAGACATAATGCAGATACCTCCGATGTATTCGGCGTTGAAGGTAGGCGGGCAAAAGCTTGTAGACCTTGCCAGAAGGGGTATAACGGTCGAACGCGAGGCAAGAGCGATAAAAATATTTTCGCTTGATGTCAAAAAAAGCGATAGAGCTGATGAATATATTTTGACTGTTTCATGCTCGAAGGGAACATATATACGTACTCTTTGCGCCGATATTGGTGAGAAGCTCGGATGCGGCGGATGTATGAGTTCACTTGAGAGACTCGGAAGCGGAAACTTTTCCATAGAAGAAGCCGTGACTCTCGAACAGCTTGATGAGATCGATCATGACGCAAGACTCGACCTGCTCAGACCTGTCGAGAGTCTATTTTCTGATCTTAAAGAGATCAAGCTGCCGGAATTTTTTGAAAAACTGTCGCGAAACGGCTGTGAGATATATCTAAAAAAGTTAGGCATCGAGCTTAATGTCGGCGAGAGAGTCAGAGTTTCCGGAAAAAACGGATTTTATGCACTCGGAGAGGTCTTGGATTATCCCGATGGAGCGGCTATCAAGCTCGTAAAGCTGTTTGAAATATAAAAATACCTCCGATCAAGCCCGATCGGAGATATTTTTATACGTATGTAAGAAAACCGATATTTTAGTCAGAATATGCTTCGTTGATCTTTTCGACACCGGCTTTTATCTGTGCTTCGATAGAAGCGAGACTTGATGAAAATTCGTTTCCGAGTGCGATATTTTCATATATCGTTCCGATAGTTCCGAGTTCGAGTGAGTGTACCCATCCGAAATCGAATTTCAGACTGTCACGGATAAGGTCTATCATAGCATACGAATCATCATCGCGTGCGCCCTTTGTCTTTAAGGTCTTTTCGTAATATTCGGGAATTACGATCTCATTGCTGTATTTGCACATAGCTTCGATGAGCGTTCCTGCCATGCTCGTATCCTCTATAGTTGTCGGGAAACAGATCATTGAGCAGGCATTGTGTGTAGATGTGTAATATTCTTCCTGATTCTCATCAAGCTTCGGTACGGGGATTATTCCGAAATCAACATTTGAATCTCTGTTCGAAGTGGCAAAAGACAGAGATGAATTGAAGAACAATGCCTGTCCGTTCAGGAATACATCGGTACATTTCGAGTTCATGAAAGTGCTGTCCTTGTTGAACATATCATGTATCTTCTCGGCTGCGCGCTGAGAACGGTCGTTGTAGAAGGTATATTCCATCATGCCGTCCGAATTTTGTGTAAGTACCGGAGTGTCGAAGGCAACGAGATAATTTCTCGCGAAGTTTGAATGTGTTACGAGACCGTATCGGTCATTTTCGTCGAATTTCGAATCTCCGTTCAAATCATCGGACACGTTAGCCGACAACTCGTTTAGCTTGTCAAATGTCCAATTGCCTTCTGTAACTATATCGTAGATATTTCCAATCTTGTAGTCTTCTGCAAGTGTTTTGTTGAAATACATACAATAAAGTCCGTCCCAGATGGTCAGAGCTATATCGCCTGTGATCATGTAAATACAGTCGTTGAGCGTCAAGCTGTTACAGCATTTTTCCGACCACCACTTGTTTGATTGAACGATCTCCGGGATGTCGTTTATATTTAAGAACAATCCATCCATAGCAGGCGTTACCATATTTGCCTGATAGCCGGCTACAACATCGAATGCGTCATCGCCAGCCATTATGGAGCTGCGCATATAATTGTCAAAGACATCGCGCACGTCCCATGTTCCGTCCACGCCTACAAAATTCAAGTTTACATTGTAATCCTCTTCGATTTTGCTGTTTCGCTTGAATATCGCATCGTTTACGAGATCTCCTGTCTCTTCTTCGATAAGAAATTCATATTCCCACTCGTTTCTGTAGAGGAGCGTGAAGTCCTGTTGGTTGTAGTCCGGAAGTGTTTCCTTCGGCTCGGTTGAACTCGGCTGATCGTTTGATGATGTGGATTCGGATGGATTGTTATCATCGCCACATGACACTATCGAGAAGTTTGATAGAACGAGTGCAGCAAGTAGCAGCGTTGAAACAAATTTTTTATTCATTGCCAATTCCTTTCGATAATTTTTATCAAGATTATTATACCATAAAAAATTTGATTTTCATATGATTTATTTTGATGTGTATATGATAAATATACGCATTTGCTTTGCTGATTTCAAGAATCTTGACAATTTTTTAAAAGTATGCTATACTATAAATGATCGAACGGATAGCTTTGGAGGTGTTTATGGAATATTCATATGAATTTGACAGAGACAAGATCGTCTCACCATGGTGTACTAAAAGTAATTATAGATGTTATGTCGCGGTGCATTTTCACTATATGGTCGAGATATTATATGCTATCGATAGCGGAATGCGTGTAAATGTTGACAACAGGTGGATCGAGCTTAATAGCGGAGAATATATACTCATAAACAGCGGAGTCGCGCACGCTACAGAAAATCCGTCCGGCTCATGGCACTTAGTGGCATCTATCGCAAAATATGCACTTATGCCTTCGCTTTCTATCTTTACAAAGGACTATTATATTGGAAAAGACGACGAAAACGAAACTATGCTGAATCTTCTGAAATGTATGAAGGGCAGCGGTATTTTAACACCATGGAAGGCGGATATAACCTATAATCTGTTTTTAATATCGATCTCGAATGCTGTAATGTCGCTTTTTGCAGCTATGGAACCCAGAAGAACTCATATAAAACGCGAAGACCCTTTTCTTGAAATTATCGAGCATATATGTGAAAATTACAGAGATACCTCATTGACTACCGAAGGGCTGGCATTAAAATTCGGATATACGCCGAGAATGCTGTCTGATATGTTCGCAGCGAACTTAAAGATCGGTGTAAAGAAGTATATCGATGTATTGCGCATAAATGACGCAAAATTTCAGCTGCTGTCAACATTCGACAGTATTGAGGAAATATCTGCAAAAGTCGGCTATGAGTCAGTAAGAAGCTTTTATCGGATATTTTCAAAGCACACTGGCATGACTCCCGGAAATTACCGCAGCATGGGTGATAGCTGAAAAACAAAGCCTGCCGAATTTTTCGGCAGGCTTTGGTCTAACCATTAAGAGCATTGAGTACTTCATCGAGATTTGCAGTTACCGATTCCTTGGCGGCAGCAATAGTCGAAGCAGCAGTGTTGTTTCCGTTTACGATTATCGATTGAAGCCGTGAGTCTAAGTCTGAGGTTATTCCGAAGAGATTTGTCAGCTGAGTCGATCGATTATCGCGTATGATTTGAAGCATTTCGATTGAATCATCGTTTCTGAGTCCCTTGTACGAAACCGTAAGATCATAATATACCGACAGACAGTTTTTATAGCTGTCGTATGTGAGCGCGTCAAGTATTATTCCCGTGCGTTCCTTATCGGGGTTGGTTATCGGAACAGTCAAGAAGCATGATACGGGATTTACGTATGATAGGTAGTTTTCCTGATTCTCATCGTATTTCGGCATCGGAACAAGACCAAAATCCGAGCTCATGGAACGAAGTTCGAGAGTCGATTTTAATTCACAGCTTATGAACAGAGAACGGTCATTGAAGAATGCGTAGAGATAACCGTCACGCTTTGTAAAGTCTGCACCGGATGAACTTTCGGAATAAGCATTTCCGTTCAATTGGTTTAGAATGGTGATGAGCTTTTCAACAGTAGAATACATATGCTCGTTATCTGCGGTAAATTTAAAACTGCCGTTTTCGCGAGTCATCAGACTGTTTCCGGCACTGAATAGGAAAGGCGACGGAGCATTTACATGATTCGCGATTCCATAGATCGAATTTCCATCGGGATCCCAGCTGAACGAATCATCACCGTTGAGGGATGCAACGGAGCTGACAAGAGTGTTCAATGCATCAAGCGTCCATTTGCCTTCGCGTACAAGATCATACGGATATTCGATATTCATATCGTCCATCATATTTTGATTGAACAAAAGTACCCACGCAAGGTCAAGCGACATGAAGTTCAGAGGACTTGAGGCGGTGTATAAGTGACCGTTGAGCGTCAGGTCGTTGTTTATTACATTGTCCCAATATTTTTCATCGAGCTGAAGCTCAGGAATGGTGTAAAGGTCTTCGAGATAATTTTCGGTAACTACCGATGGCGAAAAATATATCGGCAGATAAGCGGCATCATAATCGCTGTCGCCTGCCATTACCATCTGAGATATGGTCTTGCACATATTTCTCTGACCATCGCCCCATGCAGAGGCATCGGCTTGAAATTCGCGTATCAAGCAACCGAATTTATTTTCAACGCGGCGGTTTCTCTCGTATATCGCATCGTTTAAAGCTTCACCTGTCTGTTCCTCCGAATCAACACGTATATTGCACCCGAACTGAACATCGGCATTGTATATTGTGAACTCATATCCGCCGAAGTCCTTGTCGGGATATGTGTATTCCTCGGATACTGCCATTGTTGTTGCTTCGGATGAGGTTTCGGTGTCTTTGGATTCTGTCTGCTCTCCGCACGAAATGCTTGCCGAAAGAATAGAGATCAGAAGCAGTGTGGCTATATAACGCTTCGCATATGATGTTTTTTTGCCCTTCATAAAAAATTCCTTTCCGCTCCTTAACATAGCTGCCTTTTGGAGCTGTAAACTTGATATTATATTGTTTTTCAACAATGATATAATGCAGTGCCTGTATGCTGATTATATTTTATCACAAACCTGAAGAAATGTAAATGACATAAATGCTTAAAAATATGTCAGTTTTACGAAGATGACGATATTTACACGATACTGCGCAAAATCTACAAAATCGTTTCTGAAATTTTTAAGTTCATTCCGCACGAACGCCAAAAAAAGGAAATTTTCAAAATTTATATTGACAATTCGGTGAGTTTGTGATATACTATTACATGGTTAGCAAAGGCTAACCGCGATGTCGCTTTTGACAATTTTATATGAGCGTTATTTTTTGGAATAAAGTTAGCTATGGCTAACTATAACAAATACAGAAAGTAAGAGGATATATTAATGAAGAACAGAAAAAATTTGCAGATAATTCTCTGTGCAGCACTTCTCACAAGTGCGATCCCGCTTGCCGCTTCGGCAGCAGAAGACGTTGTTTACGGAACTATGCAGATACCGTATTCCGAATTTTATTCTTCCGAAGGACTTGCTTCGGGTGTAGATGCGGTATCGTCGGCTACAACTTCCAAGTGGAAGAATGAAAATCTGACTGCCGGCACATACAATACCGAAAATGCAGACGGCAGCGGAGTTATCAACGGCGTTGTATATCCTGTAGCTATCTCGTCTGCCGATCTCGATGCTCTCGGCGAAAACAATTACGGCTTTACTCCTCTCGAATCAACTCCTGCGGCATACAAGGAAGTTACAGTATCGAGCGGAAAGGCATCGTTCTCTGAGGTCAAGGGCGAGACCGCGGCTATCACAGGTGTTACAGCTGAGCTTGCTACCGAAACTAACTACGGCGACTATTGCATTGATGCGGCTGTCAATAATGCAAACGGTACTTCTGATGTGGGAAGAATATTCGGTATCGTGCTTGAGACCGCGAACGGTGACAAGTATGGTATGCGCCATCTTGAAAACATTTGGCGCGATGAGATCGCATGGTCTGTAGGATTTGTGACCGAAGAAAGACACGGAAATAAGCTTTCATATGAGAACTATGCTTCTATAGCAGGTCAGACCATCACAAAGATAACCTATATCACAGATTCGGGCTATCATACTCTTGACACCGAGCTTTATGTTCCGGTAAAATTCGAGAATACACTCGAAGTATCGGATGCAGATATATCTGCCGGAAAGACCTTAGTAAAATTATCCGGATTCCCAACTGATTATAACAAACAGTATTCGGTGGAAGGACTCAACGGTTCTGCAAATGATTCGTCTGTTACATACAGCAATGCACTTCCCGGAAAATACACCCTCACAGTCAGCGATGCTTCGGGAAAGTATGCGGATGTAAACACTTCTTTCACACTCAGCACAGCTTCTGTTCCCGCCGATGTTTCTGATTCCGGTATCGTTAAGGCTGACGGTGCCTCCGATGCTGATTATGCAAACTTCATGAAGAACATTTCTGCTGTTACTGTCGGCGAGACCTCTTATGCGGCTTCCGGCAAGCGTTCGGTTAAGATAATCGGCGAAGACGGTTCTATCGATGCGTCTGCTGCAAGCGGCGAGAACAAGGTATTTGCAAATGACGGCGAATATGAGCTCAGCGTAGCTTCTACCGGCTATAACAACGCATTGACCTTTAAGGCAACTGTAAAGGATTCAAAAATAGTTTCTCTGTCTGATTCAAATACCGCAAAAGCTCCCGAAACTTCGGCAGCTAAGAATGATTCTGTGGATCATGCGGCTCAGACTCCCGATGCCTTCGGTGCTGTCATAGTAGCGGCAGTCATTTCGGGTGCGGCAGCTCTCGGAATCGCTGTTCGCAAGAAAAAAGACTGAAAAAATACGGATGTGTTCGAGGTATGATATTTAAGTCGAATATCCGACACATTTGAGCCACGACCGGCATGAAGACTTTTCGGTCTTGATGCCGGTATTTTTATAAAAAGGAGTAGTTATGTTATTTGTCACAGCGTTGATATTAGCACTATTGTTTGCGTTTTTCTTAAAAAATGCGATAAAAAAGCATAGTGTGATATTTTACGCGGCAGCTGCGGTCGTATCTGTCGCAGGAATTTTGGTAAATGTTCGAAATATGCCTGCGATAGTTCAGAATATTGCAGGATTGTTTACACGCGGTGTATTTGCAACGGCACTTTGGTGCATAATAATGTGGATTGGAGCGTTAAAGAACGGCTCAAAATTGATAAAGGCTCTAATGCCGATAAGAGGTGAGCTTTCGATAATCGCCGCAATACTCACGCTCGGTCATAATATAGGCTACGGAAAGACGTATTTTGTACGTATGTTCACAGCACCGTTGAGTATGAGACCGACACATTTGGCAGCCGGAACTCTTTCTCTTATAATGCTGGTCATTATGATACCGTTGACGATACTTTCTGTACCGTCTGTCAGAAAAAAGATGTCGGCAAAGCGT
This sequence comes from uncultured Lachnospiraceae bacterium, assembly GCA_964603455.1. Classification (GTDB taxonomy): domain Bacteria; phylum Bacillota; class Clostridia; order Oscillospirales; family CAG-272; genus Flemingiibacterium. Next base: position 56,348 of record CAZRVL010000002.1, on the reverse strand, counting down.
TGGAAGAAAATACAGCGGATGGCATATTTATTTTATGCCTTTATATACCTTCATGTTATGATACTTTTTGTTCCATCGGCACGCAGCGGAAATCTTGACAGCAGTATCAATGTGATAGCATACAGTATCGTATTTTTAGGCTATGCTGCCTGCCGTATCAAAAAGGCTGTTATAAGGAAAAAGCCTGATATGAGCAAGATGGTCAGCCGTATCTGCGGAGCTGCGTTCGTTGCCGGAATGGTTATCGTTATCATACTCTTGATACCGTTTGAAACTGAGGATGAAGCCGATATTCCGGATGCAGGTGTTGATACGAGTGCATCGGTTGAATCTGAAACATTCGCAGACTCTGAGACTGAAGTCTTGGACGATATTTCGGATGATCAGTCTATATATAATGATGGAAAGTATACTGCATCGGCTTATGGCTATGACGGTGACATTACCGTAACAATAACTATCGAAAATGACAAGATAACAGCTGTCGAGGCATCGTCTGAGGAAGAGGACACTTGGTATTTTGATCAGGCGAAATCGGATGTTATCGGTGCTATTATCGCTTTTCAGAGCACAGAGGTCGATGCAGTATCCGGTGCGACATATAGCTCAAAGGGAATCATGAAGGCTGTAGAAGCTGCGCTCGGGCAGGCGAAAAAATGAGAAACATGGCGAATGATCAAGGTGTTGTTATAAAAATATTTATCTTGCTCCTTATTTTGATCCTTTCGGTGTCGTTGGTTGTTGCCGTTTCAATGAACAGTCAAAGCGGCGGAAATATCGTATCGATAGTTCAAGACGGTGAGCTTATAGAGCGGATAGATCTTTCATGCGAAAAAGATCGCACGTTTACGATAATGTCGAAATCGGGCGGTGAGAATGTGGTCTGCATTGAAAACGGAAGTATTAACATAAGCTCGGCAGATTGTCCGGATCAGACCTGCGTGCATATGGGAAAATTAAAGAATGAAGCAAATCCGATAGTATGTCTGCCGAATAAATTGATCATTCGCTTTGATGACTGAAATGAAAACAAAAAAGCTCACACAGCTCGCGCTGCTATCCGCGGTCTCGCTGATTATATTTATAATTGAACTGAGGATACCTAATCTGATACCTATACCTGGTGTCAAGCTCGGACTTGCAAATATTGTTACGGTATATGCGGTTTATAAATACAAACCATCTGAGGTTTGGCTCATAGTGTTGGTGCGGATAGTACTCGGAAGCATATTCAGCGGAAGCGTTGTTTCGCTGATGTACAGCTTAGGCGGTGCGATCTGCTGTTTGTTCGGAATGCTCTTTATAAAAAAATTTATTCCCGTCTCCCATATGTGGATAGCCAGTCCGAGCGGAGCGATATTTCACAATATAGGGCAGATAGCGGTTGCGGTAGTGGTTATGAGGACATTTGCGATAATCGTATATCTTCCGGCTCTCATGGTGTCCGGAATAGTTTCGGGGCTACTCACCGGAATATGTGCTCAGCTTATCTGCAACAGGCAAAAAAATATACCCCCGACCTAATAAACAGTCGGGGGGGGGCTTGCTCATTTTACATAGGATATTAAGAAATCTTCCGCAATATCGTTAAGATGACAGGGATAAACGTTTCCTGTAGTCAAAAGCGAGAACAGCTTTTCGGCACATTCACGGTCAGATGTCACATCGTCAAGCTCTGCGTATTCGATCTCGTTCTCATTTGTGAAGAGAACAGTAAATCGAAAATCCTGCCTTCCTTCGATATGTAAGCAGTCCACAATGATTTCGAGCATCGTACCGTTTTCAAATTTCTTTCTGCTGTAAAACACCGCTGCTTTTGAAAGATATGGTTGTGTGTTTGTGTTCATAGCGAGATCCCCTTTGATAAATTATTGCACACAATTCTGGTGCTAATAATATAATAGCACATTTTATTCAAAAAGTAAAGAGAAATCGATAGACAATTTTCGACTATACAAGAAGCTTGAAAAGCTCCTTGCAGATGCCGATTGCCATCCATTCGGGATGCCATTGAACGCCTACGAAGACTCGATCACGAGCTTCAATTCCCTCTATGATGCCGTCCTCTGATATTGCTGAAATATTAAACTTACTTGATACTTTATTTACAGCCTGGTGGTGAAAGCTGTTGACTTCGAGCTGAGCTCCCAAGAGCCTTGAAAGCATAGATCCGTTTTTAGTTATTACCGTGTGAGAGGACATATCCCTTGATGTATTTTGCATATGTCCGTCAATATCGAGCAAAAGATCGCCGCCGAGCGCAACATTCATTATCTGTATACCGCGGCAGATACCGAGAGATGGAATACTGTTTTCAAATGCTGCTTTTGCAAGCCCAAGTTCAAATTCATCTCTTCGCCGATCAACATTTTTTAATAATGATGAATCGTATTGATATTTTCCAAAATATTCCGGAGATATGTCTCCTCCGCCGCTGAAAATTATAGATCTACAGTCTTTAAGTGCAGACTGTATGTCATATTCGGGAGTCAATATTATCGAAGCGGCACCGAGATCTTTCACGATTTCCAAATACTTGTGGTTTAATCGACCGCCTGATGTTATCCCAATATTCACAGATCATCCCTCCGTTTTATAAATAGAAAAATATCCCTGCTCGTCACTATGAGCAGGGATATTTTATGCGAAAGAAAACGCAAAAATTACGAAAGTTCGCGATAATAATTATTAACTCTGTCTTCCAATATTTTTATAAGCTCATCAATAGTCAGAGATGGACGCTCTCTGAAGGTCTTAAGCTCCTCATAAATTATATCGGCAGTGTTTTGACTCTAACTTATATGCTTTATCTTTTTTATCTGTTGGCGATGTCAAGCGCAACGTCAGGTCTGTTGGTTATTATTGCATCGATGTCTAAGCTGCAGAGAGTTTCGATGTCGGCAGGATTATCGACTGTCCAGGGATGTACGCGCACACCGATCTCTTTTGCATGAGCGACTATTTCGGGGTGATTTATTATCTGCCAGAAATGCGGATGGATCGCTTTAGCACCGAAGAGTGCGGCATAATCCGCAGGCTTTACGATCTCACTGCCATAGAGAGGTGCAACAAATGCTTCACTGTCGTGTTCGAGCGCATTTGTGAGATTCCAATGGTTGAAGGAAGAATAGATGACCTTATCTCTCATACCGTGCTTTTCTGCGCATTCGAGAGTCTTCTTAATGACCTCGTCTCCGTTTGCTTTTATCTCAACGTTTACATAAAGTCCACGCGGAGCGAGAAGCTCATATACTTCATCCAAGGTCGGTATCTTTACATCTCCGAACTTTTTGTCGGCGAATTTTGCCGCAAAGTTGAATTTTCTGAGCTCTTCAAAGGTCATATCCTTTACTTTTCCGCTTCCATCTGATACGCGAGAAATCTCATCATCGTGTGTAACGACCAAAACACCGTCTTTGGTGAGATGAACGTCAAGCTCAACTCCGAATGCCTTCATGTCTGCGGCAAGCTCGAATGCCGGAAGCGTGTTTTCGGGGGCATAAGCCGATGCACCGCGATGAGCGAAAATGAGTTTTGTTCCTGTGAGTTTCATGATTGTTTCTCCGTTTCATTTATAAATATTTTTTAATTTGCTTTGTCAGCTCACGCGCATATATTGAAAATCCGAGATCGTTGGGATGTAGATATTCGTCCGAATAAAATTCTTTTATATGCGGAGTGAGATCGTAACCATTTATAACATTTATCTTAAGGTCTGTCAGTATGTTGCGCATAAGTTCAAACATCTCGCAGTGAGGCATACCGAATTTTGTTTCTTTATCAAGGTCTGCGCGCCATAAAGGCGTGATCGCGAATATATTGGCTTCTTTGTATGTGCTTGAGAGATTATTAAAGAATGCGAAGCAATTTTCCTTAAATTGCTCAATTGTGCAGTTGTTCCAATCATTTGTTCCGTATGCAACAGTCACAATATCCGGTTCTATGGGATCTTTAAGAAGTGCAAGCTCGGGGAAGAATATATCGCCGCCGATTCCCTTGTTCACAGCATCTGCATCGAGCTCCTTTGCGAGTATCGAAGCATATGAGAGGGAAGGATACACAGCGTCATAGCCGTGAGTGATAGAGTCACCGAAGCATATCATAGAACGACTTCTGTGGCATGGTGATATTATATCGCCGTCAAGCTCGGCATTCGAAATGAATGTCGCTTTTGACCATGGGAAATATATCTCGACACGTTTTTCACCCTTTGAAAAGTATATGTCTGCGTGTCCTGCGGTAAAGAGCTTGCCTTCGCCGCCGACATGAGATGTCATTACTCCGTCCTCATAAATATCGAACCAACCGTACATACGGCTTGATGCCGGGGCGAACTTATAGTCGAAGCTCATTTTTTCAGCATTCGTATAAAATGAGAGACGAACGCCTGCGGTAGCGAAGGTCTTATTAAAGAAATCGATGTTGTGTCTACACCTTGAATAGCTTTCTGCCTGTTCCTTTGTAAAACGGTGGAACGTAAATGCGCCGAGGTTTTCCTCGACCGAAACGACACCGAATGCTATGCGTTTTATATCTTCAAGTTTAAGTTTCATATAAAAAATTCTCCGATTATTTTACAGCTATATTATACATTATCTGACTGATTTTGTCAATAGAAATAACAAAAAATTACAGTTCATTTTCCGGAAATATTTCTCTCAGCTCGCTGGGAGTTTTTCCGGTTATGCTTTTGAAGGTTCTTGTGAAATAAGACAGGTTGTCATATCCGAGCGACCTTGCAATCTCACTGACTGTTGCCTGCCCGTTTCTGAGCAGACGTTCGGCTTCGCGGCAACGCAGATAGTTTATATATCGTATGACTGTGTAGCCTGTTTCGCGTCGAAATTCACGGCAGAAATAATATTTGCTCACCATAACATTGTCGGCTATCTCATCTATGGTCATCGGCTTTGAAAGATTTGAATTTATATACCCGATAGCGCGGCGTACTGCACCATTTGCACGTTCGCTTGATATTTGCATTGTACGGGATCTTGCCCAACCGCGGCACAAAAATACCATAAGCGAAAGTATCGCTGTCTTTGTTGCAGCTGCCTTGAATGGCTTGATGCTGTCGGTTATTTCTTTTGCTGCCTCTTGAAATAATTCAGCTGCTTCATGGCTGCTTATCACACATTCGAAGGTCAGATTCAGCGCATCGATATTGTTTTCTGCCAAAAATCCGCAGTCAACTATTAGACAGTCATATTCAGCCGCAGCTTCCTTTGGAATCGAATGGAGTGAATTTGAACCGAATATGGCTATGTCGTGCTTATGTACGCTGTACAGCTCTCGGTCGCAGACAACACTTCCTTCGGTGTGAAAATACAATATCTCGATATTTTCATGCCAATGCGGCAGAAAATATATTTTTTCTGTAGCCTTATGATAAATGTACGGTCTCGCTGGGTCGGGGACTACGTGCTTTTCGTATCTGATGTTTTCCATAAATTCTCCGCTTGAGCAATATTGTGTTAAAGTTCGGCAATATATACTATTGAAAAAAATCTGATAATATTATATAATAAAGTTGAGAAAAAAGCAAGTGAAAAATCAGAAAATTTACAATAAAAGCAATATATTTATAAGGAGAAATTATTATGTATAAATTCCCGATCGGCGGAATGGTAGAATCCTTCCGTCTTCCCACTCGCGAAGCAATAAAAAAGGCTGCTGATATAGGACTTGAAGGTCTTCAGATGTATGCGACCGGCGGTGAGAATGCTCCCGAAAATCTTTCGGGTGACAAGGCTCGCGATCTGCTCAATTATGTAAAGGACTGCGGACTTAAGTTCTCCGCATTGTGCGGCGACCTCGGTCACGGCTTCGGAAACGCAGAGCTTAATCCTCAGCTTATCGAGAAATCAAAGCGCATACTCGATCTCGCAAAGGAACTCGAATGCGACATAGTTACCACTCATATTGGAGTAGTTCCGAATGATCCCGAGCATGAGAGATATAAGATCATGCAGGAAGCTTGTCATGAGCTTGCGGTATATGCCGACAGCCTCGGTTCGCACTTTGCGATAGAAACAGGTCCGGAAACCTCTGCAACACTCAAAAACTTCCTCGATGGTCTCGGCTCTACCGGTGTTGCTGTAAACCTCGACCCGGCAAACCTCGTAATGGTAACAGGTGACGATCCGGTAGTTGCAGTCCACAATCTTAAGGATTACATCGTCCATACACATGCAAAGGATGGCAAGATGCTTGTAAAGGGAAATCCCGACTACATCTACGGTGTAGTACATCCAGTTCCCGAAGAATTTCAGGGCATCAAGTATTTCGAAGAAGTTCCGCTCGGAACAGGTTCGGTCGATTTCCCGAAATATCTTGCGGCACTTGAAGAGATCGGCTATAAGGGCTATCTCACCATTGAGCGCGAAGTCGGCCCCGATCCGGCAGGCGACATCGAAATGGCTGCAAGCTTCCTTCGTTCTATAATCAACAAATAAGCTTTATCGTACAAATATCGATCAAGCTCCTTTGAAAGGCAAAGATAATGAAAAAACTCAGAATAGGTCTTATAGGTGCGGGCAATATCGCTCACTCACACCTTAACGCATATAGAAACAATCCTAATGTTGAGATCGCAGCTGTTTGCGATATAGATTTTGATCGCTGCAATCGTACCGCAAACGAATATGGTATCGAAAAACGTTATCCGAGCGTTGAAGCTATGCTGGCTGATGTCGAGCTTGATGCGGCAGATGTCTGTGTCTGGAACTGCGCTCATGCTGAATGCACTATCGCGGCTCTCAATGCCGGACTCGATGTGCTTTGCGAAAAGCCGATGGCTATGACCGCAGCAGAAGGTGAAGCTATGCTCGCAGCTTCAAAGAAGAACGGCAAGCTCCTTATGCTCGGCTTTGTAACACGTTTCTCGGACGAAGCAAGAATAGCAAAGGATTTCATTGACAACGGCTACCTCGGTGATATATATTATGCAAAGGCTACATATGTGCGTCGTAACGGAAATCCCGGCGGTTGGTTCTGCGATAAAGAGCGTTCGGGCGGCGGTCCTATAATTGATATAGGAGTTCATCCTCTCGATCTTACACGCTACCTTATGGGAAATCCTGAGCCTGTATCGGTATATGCCGTTACATCCGATCTTCTTCATAAAGAGCGCGCAGAGCTTAAGACGAGCGTGGGCTGGCATCCTGAAGGTGCAGATCCTAAGACCGATAAGTGTAATGTAGAGTCAAATGCAGTAGGCATAATACGCTATGCAAACGGTGCTTCGACTCTGCTTGAGACTTCATATGCGCTCAACGGCGAAACTCGCAACGAGCGTAGTATTTACGGCACAAAGGGTGGCATAAACCTCGATTCGATGAAGCTGTATTCCGAAATGAACGGCTTCATGACCGATGTATATCTTCAGGACAGAAACACTTGGGGTGGTCATAAGGACTGCTTCCAGGCTGAAATAGATCACTTCGTTGACTGCTGCCTGAACGGTACGAAGTGTATGTCTCCTGCCGAGGACGGTGTGGTCATCATGAAGATACTTGAAGGACTTTATGAATCCGCAAGAACCGGCAAGTCTGTAGATATTAAGTAAAAACATCAAGTGCAGATAAATTCACGATATTAATGCATTATTCATAAAAAGTTTCCAAATGGCAAAAAAAAAACATTATTTAGCCACATATGTGTGCTATAATAGAAACAACTAAACTTTTGGAGGTTTTTATGAAAAAGCGCGTTTTATCAATTGCGATTTTGTCTGCACTTATTTTGTCGCAAATCTCATGCGGCACTGAAAGCGGAAAAAATAATGACTCTACCGACTCAAATTCATCAGATACTACTGCAGTCGAATCATCTGATACCGGAATTTTGTCAAAGCTCACTCCGGAGCTAAAAACTGAACTCGGACTCGATGGATATGAATTTAATGTTCTTCTCCGCGAACCGTCTTCGAGTTGGACTATACATGACCTCATAGCTGAGGAACAGAACGGCGAAGTATTGAATGATGCTGTTTACAGCCGAAATATTTGGCTCGAAGACAACTATGGCTTCACTATAAACGCAGGTTATTCGGCGGATGCTTCGTGCAGTGAGCTTTCAACATTCATTCTTGCCGGCGATGATACCTATGACGCATTCTTCCCGATGGGAAGAACAGCAGGTTCGGCTGCAACTCAAGGTCTGCTCTATGATCTTAAGGAGCTTGAGTATCTCGATCTTGACAATGCTTGCTGGAATAAGATGTTTTCCGATTCACTTGAAATAGACGGAAAATTATTCTATGCGGCAGGTGCGGTCTCTACAAACTCATATGACGCTGTAAGACACTTTATGTTCAACAAAACGCTGCTCAGTAAGTACAATCTCGAAAATCCGTATGAGCTCGTGAAAAACGGAGCATGGACATTTGATAAGCTCAATGAGATGGCTTCTGCGGCATCCGATGATATTAACGGTGATACAAAGATGACTGTAGATGACCAATACGGTCTCGGATGGCAGAAGTCGATAGGCGGAACTGTGTTTATGTATGCTTTCGGCGAGATCTCGTCTAAGAATAATAAGGATGGCATTCCCGAATTCAGTCTCGATACCGAACGCTTTACAAATATATACACAAAGATACGTGATACAATATCTGACAGCAACGTTTATTATTACGGTGCAGATGATGATGTCCTGAAAATGTTCTATGAAGAACGTTCGCTTTTCTATACAGAAGTTATCAATACTGCAAAAAAGCTCAGAAACTATGACGTTGATTTCGGACTGCTTCCGCTTCCGAAATATAACGAGGAGCAGGAAGAATATATTCAGTTCGTTGACGGATGGTGTCTCAGCCCGATAGTAGTCGCTAAGAACAACTCTAATCCCGATCGTACAGGCTTCATTATAGAGGCTCTTGCGGAAGCTTCACATGATTTTATAGTAACACCTTATTATGAGACCGTGCTCAACGGTAAGATGCTTCGTGACGCGGAATCGTCAGAGATGCTCGATATAATCGTAAATAACTTCGTGCTTGACAACTGCGACCTTTATCAGTGGGGCGGTATCGTTTCGGCTATTCGAGACGGAATGGAAAAGGGCAATGATGTTTCGAGCATAATAGCTTCCAACAAGTCTGTGATAGAAGCGGCTATCGAAAAAACCGTAACAAATATTCAAGACAAATAAAAAAACACACTTTCCGAAGAATTTGCAACGGAAAGTGTTTTTTATTTTTCGGATCTGTTTTGGCGATATTCCTTTGGTGTCATACCGGTAATTAATTTGAATTTTTGTATAAACTGTTGCTGTGTTCCGTATCCGATCTGCTCAGCAATGCTTGCTATAGATTCATTTGATGAGATCAAAAGCTGCTTTGCATAGTTTATTCTGAGCTCGGTGATCTTTTCCATGTATGACATTCCGTAGTATTTTTGCATTAGCCGACTGAAATGACGGCGAGTTATGTGCATATCCGATATTATTTTTTCTATCGGTATGGGATCATCGTAAAAGAAAAAATATGTGTCGAGCTTGGATTTTAGATCGATCTCGCCGATCTCGATCAGAGGTTGAATTATCCGTTCGGAGGTCACAGCCCCTTCGCAAAATCTTCCAATATTTATCAAAAATTCGCCGAAAAGGCATATCAGCTTCATTTTGAAGCCTGGAAGCTGTGCATAGGATTCATCAAGCATATTCTTTATCAGTGAAAGACAGCCTATGTTATCTTTGGTTATAAAGAACGGATGCGCGGCAATAGATTCGATCAGTTTGTTTTCGGAATCATCAGCACCGACTGTCGGTGAATGCTCTATCGTGAATCTGAGACAGTATTCATCCATAGAGCCCTCTATCTCGGATGTCTGACCGTGATATATACCCGGTCCTGTCATGCAAGTAGTTCCGGCTGACATCTCGAAGCGTTCTGAAGGAGTGTAGAGTATGCCTGTTCCCATGCTTATACAATGTATCTCATACAAAGTGTGGACATGAGGTGTGATATGCCACGGCTTTCTTGGTTCTGCGTGTCCCAAATGGTTTAAATATATTATATAGTCTCCGAGCCTGAGCTCGATATTTGATAGCTCGATTTTTGATGTACACATTTAAACATACTCTCCCTTCGGCAGAAATGCGTCTGATATAGTAATTATACTATATTTTATCCGAATTGTCAAGGAAATGTTTGAAAAGAGACTTGATGTATTTAAAGTGGTCCTAATTTTGTATTGACTTTGGCAGTCAAAATATGGTATACTGTTTATGCCGGCAAAACAATAAGCGCGCTCACTTTAAAAAGGTGGACTTATATCATGAAAAGAATACTCTCAGGTGCTATGTCTATGGCTGTAATGCTTGCAGCCTTCGCTATTCCGACTTTTGCTGCCGCAAATGAGGGTAGCAATTCCAAGACTGTCACTACGACTATTGCGGGGATTTCCTCTCAGAAACCGACTTTTGACGGTAAGATCGGAAAGTATGAGTATCAGGAGATTGCATTTACTTCCGATGATCTTCGAGTCAGCGGAACTACAGACGAACGCCTTGCAAAAAATGTTGAGATAGCAAATGGACTCAAGCTCTATGCCTCCTATTCCGAGGACAAGGTATATGTTGCGGTAGTCGTAGATACTCCGGAATCCGGAATATGTTCAGACATCTTCTCCGGACGATATGTGGCAGCAGCATTCGCTTCAGATCGGTACGGCTAAGGGTGATGAGACCGTTCCCACAAATCGTACCGAGCTTGGTATCGCACGCAGAAGCGATAACGATGAGCTTATCTATAAGCTCTGGACTGATGCCTACAATACCGGATGGAATGCAGATACTGACGGAAAAGACTTCGTATGTGTCACAGATGACGGTGTTACGACCTATGAAATCGCACTTCCCGCAGAACTGTTCGGTGTTGATTCGCTTAAAAAGGGCGATAAGATACGTCTCAACCTCTGCCTCAATGTTGCTACCAGCTCTGCCGACCGCGGTGCTGTAGAATGGTCTCAGGGAACTGCTACAGGAAAGAATGCGACATATCACGCACTTGTAACTCTCTCGGATGCGATAGAAACTCCTGTTGCTCCAGTTGCAGCTCAGACAGCTGACATGACAGCTATCACAGTAGTTGCGGCTGTATCGGCAGCTTCGGCAGTCGTTATTGCAAAAAAGAAGAGATAATCAAAAAACACTTTTTCATTGTGCCGCTCCTGAGTTTTTTCGGTGCGGCTTTTATATTGTTCGAGCACTGCTTGCCGGAGCATATTCATGGCTGAAATTGCCTTTATATTAAAAGAAATGAACTTCCGTTTTAGAAAGGAAAAACAAAAATGAAACAGCTTCTCTGTCAAATAAGCGCACACTGGGATCGCGAATGGTATCGTCAGTTCCAGGGCTTTCGTTATTATCTTGTTGAAATGACTGATGATCTGCTCGATGCACTTGAAAACGGCGATATACCGGAATTTGTTTTCGATGGACAAACGATAGTTTTGGAGGATTATCTCGAAATACGTGCCGAGAATCGCCCACGACTTGAAAAGCTCATAGTAGAAGGAAAAATAAAGATAGGTCCGTGGTATGTAATGCCTGACGAGATAATTGTATCGGGCGAAGGACTTGTGGAAAATCTTTTGGTCGGACACAACATAGCGCATGAGTTTGGTGTCAGACCTTGGAAATTCGGATATGTATGTGATATGTTCGGTCATATAGCTCAGCTTCCACAGATATTTAACGGCTTCGGTATTGATGGTGTATATCTCGGACGCGGAATAACGAGACTTCCGAACGGAACAAAATTCTTGTGGCGTTCACCTGACGGGAGCGAATGCGTTGTCTGCAAGGATAATTATGCGAATTTTAAGCGCAGTTTCGACAGAGCTGAGGACAAGGAAAATTTTCTTGCAGAACGTCTTAAAGGAGATCTCGCGGTTATAAATTATTCGGATGACCATGCGACTATAAGCAAAGATACATTTGAATTTGCAAGACTGGTCAAAAAATGCGGATATGAAATCGGCGGATTTGAAAAGCTTTCGGAGCTTGTGAATAAGGATGAGCTTGAAGTTGTATGCGGTGAGCTTATTGAAACTGCGCATAAGCCGGATTTCCGAGTTGTTACCGGTTCAATATCTTCATACTATCCGCTGAAGCAGCTGAATGATCGCACAGAAAATATGCTTTGGCTTGAAACCGGTGCGTTGATCATGATGGGCGAGCTTTGCGGTATCATGAACGGAAAGCGTAAATTCTTTGATATAGCGCGAAGGTATCTTTTAAAGAATCATCCGCATGATTCGATATGCGGCTGTTCTATAGATGCGGTGCATGAGGATATGCCCTACAGATTCAATCAAGCTATGGCTATAGGCGGAGTCATAAACGAAGAATTTAAATCCAAAGCGGCTGCAAAGCTCGGTTCTAAGTTTGAACGCGGTCTTGCGTTCAGCGTTGTAAATACAGATATTCACAATCGTGACGGTGTTGCGGTATTTGACATTGATTTTCCAATACCGTGGGCTTCGGTATATGGAGACAATGTGGGGTATCAGAGCTATAATCTGTTTACTCTGCGTGATTCATGCGGGAACGAGATACCGTATCAAATATTAAAGATAAAGCGCGGTGTCGAAGCATATATTCGTCAGGATGCGGTAAAGGTAGATCGTTATACGATAGCGGCGGATATAAAGCTGATCCCGTTTGGCTTTACGACCTTTACAGCAGAGCCATGCAATGAGCGAAAAGCCGTGCCTCCGAAGCATCCCGAACGCCGTATGATCGAAAATGAATTTTTACGTGTAGAGGTAAATCATGACGGAACGCTTAATATAACCGAAAAAGCGAGCGGAAGATGCTTCGAGCGGCTTAATGATTTTATAGATGATGCAGATTCGGGCAACGGATGGTTTCATGAGGGCGCGGCCTTTGATGAGGCACGTGTCATATCAACAAAGGATGTAAGGATCGAAGCTATACATTTCGGTGAGCTTGCAAATACTCTCAGGATCACCAGAACTATGGAGATACCGACAAAGATCGATAAATACAAAAAGGATCGTTCAAATGTTTATGAGGAGATGGATATAGTCAGCGAGGTAACATTGAGAAAGGGACAGCATTTCGTAGAATTCCACACAACTGTGGATAACAAGGTCGGAGAACACCGACTTAGAGTTATCTTTCCGACTGATATTGTCGGTGACAGGCAGTATGCGTCTCAGGCATTCTGCTTTGTCGAACGTGAACGCGGTTCAAGTGCCGAAGGCTATGCCGGTCGAGAGGTTGAATTTTGTGAAAAGAATACCACCGGAATAGTCGGAACGGAAGATGTTGCTTTTGTCGGAGCGGAAGGCTTCCACGAGGGCGGAGTATATCCTGACGGAACGATCTCGATGACTATGTTCAGAAGTGTTGGAAAAATGTTCCATCAGCCCGAAGCGGAATATGCAAAGCTTATCGGAAAAATGAGCTTTTCATACGCATTTGCGATAGGCTGCGAAAAAACTGAGCTTATCTCGATACAGAAAAATTTCGCTAAGCTCAATGTGATCTTCTCAAATATTCCCGAAAGAAGCTTTATGTCTTTAAATGACAAGCGTATACTTGTAAGCGTGATAAAGCCTGAAGAAAACGGTAGCGGAATGATCGTTCGTCTTTATAACCCGACAAATGAAAAAATATCGACCGTATTTAAATCTGATCTTCCGTCATTTGAAAGCTCGCTTGATGAAACAGAATTGAAGCATACCGAGTCTCTTAACTTTGAGCCGTATGAGATAAAGACGCTCATTGTCGGAAGAAATTAACATATTCCTATTGCAAACTTCCCACGGATATGGTATAATAAAAAAGATGTGTTCGAATTTTTTGAGAATATGTCATATGTAAAATTTATCAGGATGTGAGAAGATGAAACAGATCGAGCTGACACCTCAGGAAGAAGCTGTGACGAGGATAGTCAATTATGATGAAGTGAAAAAAACGCTTACCGAGGAGCTTGAACGCTTCGGAGACATTATATATATTGTAGACACAAATGCGGAAGCCAAAAAAGACAGAAGCTATTTAAATCAGATCAGAGCATCGCTTGAAAGGACTATGGCTGTACTCCATACGAGACGGAAAAATGCCAAAGGGAAGATCGCACTTGAATCTGTGATAGCTGCCGAGAGACAGGTCGCTGAGCTGCTTCATATGCTTGATCATCCGCATGAGCTTGTTCAGGAATTTCTCGAATACCGAAGCGAGGAGTTAAAAAAGGAACGCCGCCGTGATCTTATGAATTATGCGAATTCTGTTGCGGCAGAACTTGGCGAGATCGGGAAAATGATTATTTCAAGTATTGCATTCTGGGATGAACGTTGGGATATGCAGAGTATGTCCTTAAAAAAATGCCGCGGTGAAATAAAGCATAAAATAAATGATTCGGCGGCGAATATTGCAGCTTTTCGGAAAGAAGAAAATTCGTCTGCACTGATATTAAAATATTTGGAAACATTGAATATCGATAATGTTCTCGAATATAAGAAAAGGCTTGATATGCTTTCCGGTATTCAGCCGATCCTGCATCGTGATGACAATGTTATAGGATATAAGACAGTAAGGATAAGCGGAAGAGCGATAGATGTCGAGCGTATAATAGATCAGATCGATCTAATGGGCGCGGATTTTGAAATACTGGAAAATGGTATTCCCGGGCGACCTACAGAACGGCGAGAACCTAATTTTGACAGCTTTGTGGCATTTGATTTTGAGACCAGTGGTTCGCTCGGAGTCGGAAGTGGTGATCTTCCGCCGGAAATTACCGAGATCGGAGCGGTCAAGGTGGAAAACGGTGTTGTTGTCGAGACATTTTCCGAGCTTTGCAATCCGGGACGAAGGATAACTCCAACGGTAGTTGAGCTTACCGGTATAACCGATGAAATGGTTGAAGACAAACCGCCGGCAAGAGAGGTCGTCAGGCGCTTTTGCGAATTTATCGGAGATCATATAATAGTCGGACACGGTATAAAGGATTCGGATCTGATATATCTTGAGCGTGATGCAAGACGAGAGGGTATCGCTCTGACAAATCAATATTTTGATACATATAGATTTTCGAAAAAATTCAAAGATAAGCTGAAGCTTGACGGACTCGGACTGGAAGCACTTGCAAAGCAACTCGATGTTCCGCAGCCTCAGGCACACCGCGCACTTGCGGATGCAAATGTGACGGTCGGGGTATATCACGCACTCAGAGATAGGTCAAAAAATCGAGCTTGATACGTAAAAAACAAAGAAGCACAGCATAAATTTTAGCTGTGCTTCTTTGCTTTTGATCATTCTTTTGAAAATATCGTCGAAAAATCTTCGGCGGCGCGCTTTAGATGACACGGAAATATATTGCAGATCGTGAGCATATCAAAAAATTTTTCAGCTGTTTTTTTATCGTCTGTAAAATCATTGATCTGTTCGTATTCCACAATGTCGTCCCGTTCGAGTTGAACCGTTATGCAGTAACCGCAGCGGTGTTCATTCAAAAACGGCTGCATATCTGCGCGGACGGTCAGGATTGTGTCGTTATTTATCATCTTGCGCGAAAAAAAAGTTGAGTATTCGATCGGACGGTCTGTTGGTGAATAAATGGTGATCAACCTCGATTCATATGTGAAAATATTTTTATTGCCATTAGGCTCTGCCGAAGCTGTATCGGCTATAAATATTATAACACATATTTGTCGAAAAGTAAAGAAAAGTCGTTCGACATCGTTCGACAATATTCATTCGAAATACTCGTCCGATGCACTTATAGTTACAGCTGCAAGCTCTGTCTTATCCTCGGCAGCCCAGACCACGCGGACAGGTTTGTCATTGAAATATATGTTTTCCACATATATGTTCTCCGGTGAAATGAATACCGTATTTTTCAAAGCTCCGCCGATCTCAACAAGGCAATTTTCCGTGAATCCGCTTCCGTAAATATATATTTTGTTTTCCGAACGTGTAAATTTCGTAACCGAAAGCTCATGTGTTCCGAAGCTCATATCGACCGTTTCGTATGCAGGGGATTTGTCCGGGTCATAAAGCTGAGAATATTCCAGTATTTTCAGTTCATCGTTGCGATCCTCACCTGAATTCAGTTCGCTTTGGTGTAGCTTTGAAATGTCGCCGCCGTCGATATTGCAGATATTCAAAATATATGCCGAAAGCATATATGCTTCGAAATCCTTATTTTCGGTTATATCCGAAAACAGCTCTGTGTTCGTCCAGACTGCGTAATCCGTATCGAACAATGTTCCGTCAAGCTCATTATCTTCAAGTGCGATAGCCGGGAGATGATCACCGTAAAATACTACGACACATGGTTCGTCACGTGCTTCAAGTTCCGCGATCAGCTCTCCGATGAACTCATCCGTTTCATGCAGCTGATTTGCATAATATGTAAATTGTGCCAGTCGCTTTTCATCATCACATCCGGACACAGTTATAAAATCGTTATCATCGTATTCAAGGTCGTAGTCCGGATAGTTATCGACCGCATCAGGAAGCTCTTCGGGATATTTACCGTGTCCTTGTACCGTGACCGCGAATACAAAATCACTTTCATTACTCGAATCAAGTGCGGATATTATCTCATCTGTCAATATCTCGTCGCGTTCCCAACCGAGCGGATTGTAGGTCAGTCCATTCATAAGCTCAGCCGGCGTAAAGCTGTCGAAGCCGAGATTAGCGTATACAAGATGACGGTTGTAAAATGTCGCGGTATGATTATGGAGTGCATGAGTCGAATAGCCCTCGGCTTTGAGATCATATGCTATGCTCTCGCACGGATGGCTGCTGAGTATCGTTGTATAAGGGTATTCACCGAAGCCGAAGTGATCGAGATCCATTCCGGTCAATATCTCAAATTCCGAATTTGCCGTTCCGCCTCCGATATTTTCCATTTTCACATAACCTGATATGCCATCCTTCAAGCGATTGAAATTCGGAGTTACCTCCTCAGAGGTCTCTATCCAATTCACACGTCGCAGATCGAAAAACGATTCAAGCTGAACGAATATTATATTCGGCTTTATGGTTTCTTCGTTGTTTTCCAAAGCTTCCGGAAGTGTTTCGGGGACTTCGGTAAGCTCATCTTCGGCGAGTGAATCTTTGAGTGCATTGAGTGCATCGCTACTGTAATCATCCGGTCGTTTGATCCCTTGGGACAGCAGACTTCTTGTAAAGCAGTAGGCAAAGCCGTAATTTCCGTAGGCATCTGCAAGCTCAAGATTTCCGTAATCTACCGCATCTATCTTTATAGCAAAAATATTTGCGATAAAAAGCGAAAATGCAAGTATTGCCGACAGAGTGAGAGATCTATGATATATTACCCGCGATTTTGGACATTTGATCACAAGAAATACCATAAGAACGATAAAGAGCAGAATAGCGGCGGCAATAAGAGTTATCTGCCAAATGCTCAGATATAATGTGAAAAGTCCGACCGCACTTTTTACAATGGTAAAATCTATTGCCGAAAGCGGTGAAGAACGGTATCCGAGCAGTATGAAATTTGTGACTCCGAGTCCTAACCATACAGCTATCAATAAAAACAAAGCGGTCAAACGCTTTTTCAATATCAAACAAAATGACAGCGTAAACAATATTATGAGTGAGTTATAAAGAAACATCACTGGATGTTCGAACGGAAAGCGCAGAGCATTTATAAATGAATGCCTACCGAGCAGTTCAAGAACGAAATTTAAAAATAAAGATATAAATGTAATTAGCATCAGCATCGACTTGAACGAAGCTGATGAGATCTTATTAAGTATATCAAATTTATTTTTCACTATCAATACCTCTGAATAGACTTGCTTTGAAATTATACCATACTATTGTGAACTCAGAGAGTGATATTTGTAAAAACTGTTCGCGAATAATATAAATTAAGCATACCGTTTCTTTTAAGACGGTATGCTTTGAAAATATCGATCACAGCTTACTTTTTGGTATATTAAGATTTATCATACTTCATATTCGATAAATCTTTCGGGGTAAACGACCTCGATATCCGAAAGACTCGAAGCGGTGCTTAAAACATCCTTTGCCTTTGATTTTGGAAAATGTATCACGAAAAGGCGTTTTGAACGCGATTCACGAGCAGTGAGCAAAGATATGTCAATGCTTGAATGCAGTGACGGAGGCGGATTGTTTATATCCGAGCGACAGTCTGCAAGCGCGGTCTCATGTATTAAAATATCGCAGTCATGGAGAGTCTGTGGAATATTTTCGCGGTAAAATGTGTCTCCGGTTATGCCGAGGACTTTTTTGCTCGTTCGTTCTTCGAGTCTGTAGCATATGCAGTCGATTGGATGGAGAGATGCTCCCGTATCTATCTCAATGTCCGAAAGCTCTATCATGTCGCCAGGCTCGATCTCATGTACTGTCGGATGACTAGCTTCATTGTAGAAAGGTCTGTCCTCTCCGACCTGAAGAAATTCAAGTGCTGAATCGACTATTTTTTCTACTGCTTTTTTCGGACCGTATATATGCAGTTTTGAAAGTTTTTTTCCGGTCTGTAGATACCAATATAACAGCTGCGGCAGCGCGATATAGTGGTCGTGGTGCATATGAGTAAAGAACAGATGCTCGATCTCATTAGGCTCAACTCCGGCGGATTTCAAATTCCCGATCAGATCATAACCTGTGTCGAACAGATATTTTCGATTTACAAGTATTCCCGAGGCATCGTTGCCCGGCTCGGGATTCCAGCAGTCGCTGGCTAAAAAAGTGACCTTCATTTCAGATGAATTCCTTTAAAAACCAGATTTTTGATTTGTCGGCTTCGTAGCTTCTGCCGTTTAGATAGTCGAGCTCGGTCTTTTCACCGGGCTTGAATTTAAAAACAAGGCGGTATGCGTACAGTGCCTGGAATTTGTAGCCGAGCTTTTTGTCCTCGCGATTTATGCCGTATTTGCCATCGCCGAGCAGAGGATGACCGATAGACGAAAAATGAGCACGTATCTGATGAGTGCGTCCGGTCACAAGCTCGACTTCAACGAGTGATAGATCACGCTTTTCATCAACAACACGATATTTTGTGATTATCTCCTTATAGCCGGGACGAGAAGATGAGATTATATCAACGATATTATCATCGGCATTCTTTTTGAGATACCCGTGAAGCGTGTCCGACTTTCGCGGCAATTTTCCATGAACAGCGGCAAGATAGAACTTTGACAGCTCATCATTTCGGATCTTTTCGTTCATCACACGCAATGCCATCGCGTTTTTTGCCGCAATGACGATACCGCCTGTATTTCGGTCTATACGATTGCAAAGTGCAGGAGCGAATGACTGTTCTTCATGCGGATCATATTCTCCTTTTCGATAGAGATATGCCTTTACGTGAGATATAAGAGTGTTTACCTCTTCTTCATCATCCGAATGAACTATCATTCCCGGCTGCTTTTCGAGCAAAATTATATTATCGTCTTCATATATTATATCAAGGTGCGGAGTCAGACGCATGAAGGATTGTTCTGCGGCATTTGATTCGAAAAATTCCTCGGCGAGAAACAATTCTACAGTATCACCAGGCTGAAGGATATAGCTTATCTCGGTGCGTTTCCGATTTACCTTTATCTTTTTTGTACGTATCGATTTGTACATTAGTGATTTCGGCAGAGCTTTGACAGCCTTTGAAAGAAATTTGTCAAGACGCTGACCTGCATCATTTTCTTTTATATACAGAGTTCGCATTGATATACTCCATTGAATTTATCAGACCCGATCTTAAGCTTTATTCAGTAGGTCTGTTATATAATTATAGCACATAGACTTGGTTAAATCTATGTTGAAAAGTAAATTTTTAATAATATAGATCATTGAATGAATATTTGAATATCAATAATGTCAAAAGATAAATGGGAGCACCGAGACGATGCTCCCACGATATTTTAAAATTATTATTCTGCGATAAAGTGCCAAACTCTGCTCTCGCCGTCTTTCCAGCTCGATGTGAGGTTAAGTCCCGCATTCATCAGAAGCGCACCGGAATATTTGCGTCCGGTAGCTTCGTCAACGTAGATCGTATTGGGATCGAGACCGCGCAGACGGATGTAGCGACTTACGGATACATGAGTTCTCATGACAACGTATGTGAGAAGAACTTCCTTTTTATCAGCCGATACCGATTCCCATGCTGCCGCAGAGGTGATGTTCTTGACATCCTCTGTCGGGTTTATCAGACGATAGTAGTCACCGTTCTGAATGAGATCATAATATTTGTGATAATCCGCCACCTGCTTTCTAACGAGCTCGCGCTCTTCATCAGTCAGTTTTGTGAGATCGAGCTCATAGCCGAATGCACCTGCCATAGCTACATCTCCGCGAGTCTTGAAGCTCGAAGAACGACCGGTCTGATGGTTGGGCGATGCAGATACATGAGCCGACATACTCGATGTGGGATATACTATTGATGTGCCGTACTGTATTTCAAGACGCTCGATAGCATCTGTGTCATCCGAAGTCCAGATTTGTGGGCTGTAGTAGAGCATTCCGGCATCGAAACGTCCTCCGCCTCCGGAGCAGCCTTCGAGAAGCAGCTTCGGGAAAGCTGTGAGCAGTCTTTCGAGCAGCTCATATACTCCAAGCATATATCTGTGAGCGACCTCTCCCTGACGTTCCGGCGGAAGCAGTGCGCTGCCTACCTCGGTCAGATTTCGGTTGAAATCCCACTTTACATATTCGATGTTTGCGCTTGAAAGAACAGCATACATCTGATCGAATATATTGTCGCGGACATCCTTTCTCGACATATCGAGTACATACTGTCTGCGGCCGATGGAACGTCCGCGTCCGTCAACGTGCAGACACCAATCGGGATGTGCTCTGTAGAGATCGCTGTCGGGCGAGATCATCTCAGGCTCAAACCAAATACCGAATTTGAGTCCGAGGGCATTTACTCTGTCAACAAGGCTCTTTATACCACCGTTGAGCTTCTTTTCGTTCACGAACCAGTCTCCGAGCGAGCAGTTGTCAGAATTTCTGACACCGAACCAACCGTCATCCATTACGAGCATTTCGATACCGAGCTCTGCGGCATCCTTTGCTATAGCGACAAGCTTGTTGTCATCGAAATCAAAGTATGTGCCTTCCCAGTTATTTACGAGTATCGGACGCTTTTTGGTCTTCCATTCGCCGCGGCAGAGATTGTTTCTGTAAAGCTTGTGATATGTACGGCTCATTTTGCCGACACCGCCGTCAGAATATACCATTACGACCTCAGGTGCTGTGAACGTCTCTCCTTCTTCGAGTCTCCATTTGAAGTCCTCGTGGTTGATACCCATGATAACACGGGTGGAATCCATGCAGTCTACCTCAGCTTCTGCCGAGAAGTTGCCGGAATATACCAGCGAGAAGCCGTATACTTCACCAGATTCCTCGGTGTAGCCGTTTCTTGCAAGAGCAATAAACGGATTGTTGTTGTGGCTGGACGAGCCGCGCTTTGAGTGTATGCCCTGAATGCCGTGTTCGAGCGGACGCTTTACGAGAGTGCGTTCTTTAGCCCAACGACCCTGGAGACTGAGAAGCTCAAAATCATATCCATAGAAATCAACGCATACCGAGAATGCTCTTTCAAGCTCAAAGGGAACATTTCCTTTGTTTTCTATTCTTGTACTGCGTGCGATGGCATCAAGCTTTGTGAAAGCAGTATATATGAGAGTTACCTCTGCTCCGGTGAGATCATCACAGCAGGTTATTTCAAGTGTATCCGCTTCGTCATCGGTATTTGCATAGGATGCCGGAAGTCCTTCGAGAGCAGGCTTTCCGGAATATATGCGATGAGACTTATAGCGTATGTCGGTCGAAGCGTTTCCGTTCTTGCCTCTTACCTGTAATGCGGAAATGCGGAAATCGCTGATACCGTTGCAGGAATATTCGAGCGGTGCTGTATCAAGCGTGAGACCATTTTCTTCAGGCTCTGCTACATTTGCACTGAATGACGCATTGTGAAGTCCGTTTCTGAGATAATCGAGATCGATGTCCGGTACATATGCACCATAGTAAAGGTGTAAAAGATAGCCGGCAGGACTGATCTTAAGCAGATAGCTTGAAGAAGGAGTATCAAGCTTAAAAATTTTCTTTTCGCTGTCAAATATAATAGACATATTTCTCTCCATAAATATAAAATTATTTTCAAGACAATTATATCAGAAAAATACTCCGTTGTCAAGGACTTCGGAGATTTTAGTAAATTTTTAACATTTTTTCTCTTGATCCGACAGATCTAACATATCGAGAGTCGGAAAATGATAATCGAGCTGTCTTGCAAGATATTCTTCGCCGAGCTTTGAAAATTCCGGAATAAATTTCTTGTCGAGCGTAAAAGAAAATATCTTTTTCGGGTCTGAATAAAGCGCATAAAAAACAGCTTCTAAAGTCGGACGAGATACCTTCAAAAGAACGTCATTTCTACCGTCCGGCACTGCAAATCTGCGCTTTTTTGCGCAATTATCGCAAAGTATACAGCCGTCCGCAACACTTATAAAATTTGTATCTCCGAGTGCTGCACCGCAGTCGCGGCAGCATTCAAGGTCAGGAGCGAAGCCGCCTATCGAAGCCGCACGAAGCTCAAATGCCGTCTTTACAAGATGATGATCTACCGATTCCTTTTTGGATATTAGCCAAAGTGTATTCAAGGTGAGAGACATTAGCTGCGGATCTGGCTGTCCTTCGACCGACATGAAATTTGCAACATCGGTCACGTATGAACCGAGCGTCAGCTTGGCATAGTCACCGGACAGATCAAAAAAGCTCTGTATCAGCGTTGCTTCATTGACCCAGTATTTTTCGCCTTTTCCGGTGTGCAGAACAAATTCGGAATAGCTCATCGGCATCACGGCTATCTTGAAATTGCCTCGAAAGGTCATAGAACCTCTGACTCCTGCGCTCAATTTGCCGTTTTCGTGAGTCAGAATATGTATATACCTGAGACTGCTTGTTATCTCATAAGACCGTACAACAAGCCCTCTGACCTTGACAGTCATTTATTCCTCTCCGAATCCGAAGCTGTTCAGCAACGACTGATTGTCTCGCCAATTTTCCTTTACTCTGACCCAGAGGTCGAGATGTACCTGTGTACCAAAAAACGCTTCCATATCCTCGCGAGCCCATGTGCCGACCTTTTTGAGCTCAGCACCGCCTTTTCCGATGATTATTCCCTTGTGAGATTCCTTTTCGCAGTATATCTCTGCACGTATCTTGATTATGGTCGGCTTTTCTTCAAAGCCTTCGATAACGACTGCCGTGCCGTGCGGTATCTCATCGTTAAGTGTTCTGAGCAGCTTTTCTCTGATTATCTCGGAGGCAATAACTCTTTCGGGCTGATCTGTCACCATATCGGCAGGGAAGAACCAATCGCCGTCATGCAGCAGCTTGGAAACTTCATCGACCACTATACCGACTCCCTCGTTCTTTATCGCAGCCATCGGTATGACAGCCGAAAAATCGTATAGCTTGGAATATTCGACTATACATTCTGCGACCTTTGCGGCATTTACCGAGTCGGTCTTGTTTATGGCGAGTATTACGGGCGCACCCTGCTTTTCGAGACGTGTGAGTATCGATCTTTCTACATCGGAGATCGACTTCGCGGCATCGACAACAAGTATAGCAGCATCAACATCTCCTATAGTGTTGCTTATTGTCTTTACCATGAAATCTCCAAGCTTGTTCTTTGGATTTAACATTCCGGGAGTATCCATGAAGACGAACTGATTTTCACCTTCTGTGAGTATTCCGGTTATGCGGTTTCGAGTAGTCTGAGGCTTTTTTGATACGATAGCGACCTTTTCTCCCAAAAGAGCATTTAAAAGAGTTGATTTTCCAACATTCGGGCGGCCGACTATTGCAATGAATCCGGTTTTTGTCATTTTATGAATATGACCTTTGCAAAACGCAAAAGCTTCCTTTTCTTAAGATTTAATATTTTTCGATATGACCTTCAAACTGCGCGAAAGATTATACACGCAGATAATGAATGGGTCTAATTATATTTTATCACAAACCGAGTAGCTTGTCAATAGCTTTTGTTCGAAAATAAAGTATATGTGTTATCTTGTTATACCCATGATGTTCAGCACTGCATCCTGCTTTGCACGCATATTTTTGTCATCCTCTTCACTTGTGAGATGATCGTAACCCAGAAGATGTAATACCGAATGTGCAGTCAAAAATGCCACCTCACGTGTATAGCCATGTCCGAATTCCGCGGCTTGGAGTCGTGCGCGTTCGAGATTCAGAACTATGTCTCCGAGCATTACTGCGCCGTTCGAGCGGTCGGTATCGGCATCCGAATCCTCATCACTCATTATGGGGAAGGAAAGCACATCTGTCGGTGAATCGATATTGCGCTGTTCACGGTTGATATTTTGTATTCCGTCATTGTCTGTGAATGTGACGGAGATCTCTGCGCTTTTTCCAAAATCCTCATATTCGAGAACTTCGTATATGACTGCCTTTATAAGACAGCGAAGTTCGCCCGAATCCTTCTCCTTATCCTGTTCGTTTGAAAAATAAATATAATGTCTCATCAGTCATTCTCCTTTTTGTGATATATCTTTCTTTCGGCTTTTTGCTTGTCATAATTTTCGTATGCGAGGATTATCTTTTGTACGAGCCTGTGTCTTACCACATCACGCTCGGTAAAATGATGTATCGCAATATCATCTATACCTTCGAGTATCTTTACCGCTTCGGCAAGCCCAGATCTTTGACCTGACGGAAGGTCGGTCTGAGTGAGGTCTCCTGTGACGACTGCTTTGGAGTTGAAGCCGAAGCGTGTTAAAAACATCTTCATCTGTTCGGGGGTGGTATTTTGAGCCTCATCGAGGATTATGAAGGAATCGTCAAGAGTTCTTCCGCGCATATATGCGAGCGGAGCGATCTCGATTATACCGCGCTCGGCAAGCCTTTGATAGCCCTCAGTTCCGAGCATCTCATAGAGTGCATCGTAAAGTGGTCTGAGATACGGATCGATTTTGTTTTGAAGATCTCCGGGCAGGAATCCCAACTTTTCTCCGGCTTCCACTGCGGGACGTGTCAGGATTATCCTCTCGACTTTTTTAGATTTGAGTGCGGTGACAGCCATTGCAACGGCTAAAAATGTCTTTCCTGTTCCGGCAGGACCTATACCCATTACTACGGTGTTCTTTTTTATCGCTTCAACATATTTTTTCTGACCTACAGTCTTGGCTTTTATCGGCTTTCCGCGGCTCGTCAGGCATATCGTATCATCATCGAGTTCAGTAAGCTCGGCATTCATTCCGTCTGCGACCATTCCGACCACGTAATCAACATTCTGCGGCGTGATTTCACCAGTGAGCCTTGCCATACGTTTTAAATACCCGAGTGCATCTGCGGCTTTTTCGACCTTTTCGAGGTCATCCGCGCTGACACTGACGGCATTTCCCGATCCGGTCATAGAGTCCTTGGCTTTTATCGTAACTCCGAATGCGTTTTCGATGCGTTCGAGATTCGCGTCAAGCTCCCCGAACAGCTTGGCGGTTTGATCGACAGAGTCTGTCAATATAATTTTTTCCGGCATAAATATGGTCATAGCTTTCGATTACTCGAAAGCTTCCTTTCTGCTCTCGTTAAAGAGCGTTGTTGGTATAGGCTTTATCTCAGCCTGAGTCTGAGATAAAGCCGAGTCATCTGTAGATCTTACTTTCCACCGCGATATTTTTTATTATGCGGAGCTTGCAGCTAATGATGTACGTGTCGCCATTTAGCCCGGCATTTATCTCTCTGCTCGCCAACTCACCGTCTGCAAGAGCACATTCGGCTTGAAGCTTTTCGAAGGCTTCGACTTTTGCAGCCTCCGGAGTTATAGTTTCATTTGAAAATTCATATTCGCGGCTGATCTTTTCATGTAAAATTATCGGAACTTCAAATATTCCGAAAAAGCACAGCTTCCTCTCACTTTCTATTATATCACAATTTGTTGGCGAATTTCCGGTACTTTTGAAAACTTTAAATGAAAATCCGAGAAATTTTAACGTTATTTCGCAGTATTCCTTTCCTGTATAGATCTTTTTGTCCCGCTTAAGCGGAATTTCGATCCTAATACTTCGTCCGACATTGGCTTTTACGACCCCACGTGCGTGTACCAAATTAAAGCCGTTTGGAGTCTCGACTATCCCGGATGCCAAAAGCTGCCCCGCTTTTATCGGTTCACCGACCGTGACTTGCTTTGTTCCGCGGTAAATATCTATGCTCTCGATTATCCCATCTTCTGCTGCGATCAAATTATATGGCGTGTCCTCATCCGGAGCAGGTGATACGAGCAAAGCTTCGCGAACTTCTACATTTGCATGGGTTCCAAACATATTAACTGCGACCCATGCAAGCCTTTGGTCGGATTGCAATAGGTCTGTGTGAAGCTTATCGAAATCCACCGATGGGATATATGTCCCTATACCGAAGCCGAGCGATTTAAGCTCTGAAATTATCTCGTTTGAAGGAATATCGTTATTGTTGACTACCTCAATATTCCAGACAAAGCTGCGGCTCGTCTCAAGCATGATAACGAACAATATCATGCCGATCAGTATTCCCGGACGCTTTTTGTATTTTTTTAGCAGATATATGAGCCCATGCTCGGTCATTTCATATTCTATACTGTTTGATAAAAGTAATTTTTCGAAATATTTTCCTTCCGAAGTGGGAAAAGAAAAAAATATGTAGTCATTTTCGTTTTTCAAAACCGATTCCGCATTAGAGATCGTAAGAAGCCTTGAAATATCCTTTGAAAATACATTTCTAACTTTGTATCTTCGAAAGCCGATGCACCAGTTTACAAATTTTCTGAACACTATTTTTCCTCCGAGCTGAACCTTTTTTCGAAGATCAGGCTTTTAATTTGACCGTTCACTCTAATATCTCCGTTTGAAAAGCTGCATAATTCGAGCTGTTCTCCATCTATCGTCAAAAACTGACCGCATATCCTAAGTACGATCTTCAGGCTTGAATAATCTTCCAGTCCGTCACAGCCGCTTATTTCGAGCTCGGATGTCCCAGATATGCCGATATATGAACAATTTGATAATGCTCCGACCGGAATATCCAAGCTTCGCCGCAGCCTTTCAAAAAAAGAAACTTTTTTATTGGCTTTAATATCCCTATCACTCATATTTTTACCGCCCTGCATGATATATTTATTACATGATATGAAAAAGGAGACGTGATTATTATATTGAAGACCGAAAATCGTCTGACACCAATGCTCGGCATCGCCTGGAGCTTTTGCATATTCTTGTTTTTGTATCTGCTGCGTTCACCCGAGAAGGCTTCATCGGCTGTAGTCGAATCGCTCGAAGTGTGTTCACTTAGGCTCATTCCTTCGCTGTTTCCGTTTATGGTGCTCACGAATTTTATATGCCTGACACATATGTCAGACCTGCTGTCACTCATATGCGGAAGAGTATTTTCCGCTCTTACCGGACTTCCGCAAAAAGGTGTTTCGGCTTTCATATTGGGCTCTGTCTGCGGATTCCCGATAGGAGCTGTTTCGGTAAGAAATCTTTATAAAAACGGCGATATTTCAAGCTCCGAAGCGGCTAAATTGACAGCAGTATCAAATAATGCAGGGATCGCTTTTTGCATCGGCAGCGTTGGGACTTTGTTTAACGATACGATGGTAGGCATTAAGCTGTGGCTCGTACAGTTTATTTCGGCGGTGATTATCGCTATAGCTTCGAAAAAGGGATATAGCGCAAATATTTTGGCATCAGAAGGGGAAAAATACAAACATATTTCACCGCGTGGGATTTTAACGGCATTTGCCGAGTCGGTCGCAAACGCCGCATTAAGTATGTTAAAAATATGTGCTTTTGCGGTATTTTTCGGTGTATTTGTGAAAACCATCGTCTCACTCCTTCCGCAGTTTGTATCGGCATTTGCAGCAGCTATTTGCGAGCTGACCATTGCAGTCAGGCTCAGCTCTGAATTTGGCAGAGCAGGACTTCCAATATGTGCCTTTGCGCTTGGATTTTCAGGCATGAGCGTTCATTCTCAGGTCGCGTTGGTTTTATCGGATTCGAATATTTCTCTCAGAAGATATTTTGTTTCAAAACTGTTGCAGGGTATAGTTTCAGCTCTTATTGCTGTTATATTCTGTTAAATCATTATCGATTTTGTGATAAATGTGCATTATTGCTTAATATTATTTTCAAGGAATGTGATAAATTATCATTGAAAAAATTCGGAAATTGTTGTATAATATTTATATATCATAGTATAAAGAGGTGGAATAAAATGTCACACACCTTCCACGGCGGTATTCATATAAACGAACATAAAAATACGCGCCGTTGTCAGGTCGAAAAAATGCCTGCACCAAATATCGTTACGATACCGCTGTCGCAGCATATCGGCGCACCGGCTGCTCCGATAGTGAAGGTCGGAGACAGCGTTGACCGCGGCCAGGTGATAGGAGTTGTCGAAAACGGACTCGGCGCACCTATACATTCGAGCGTATCCGGAAAGGTCAAGGATATAGTTGAGCGCAATTCGGCTTCGGGACAGAAGATACGTTCAGTGGTCATCGAAAACGATGGCGAAGACAGATTGTCTCCGGAAATATCGCCGTTTACAAAGCCGCTCTCAGATACGACTACCGATGAGATAATAGATATGATCCGTAAAGCCGGTATATCCGGAATGGGTGGAGCGACATTCCCGACCCACGCAAAGCTCAGCTCTGCGCTCGGAAGGGTAGATACCATAATCGTAAACTGTGCAGAGTGCGAGCCCTACATCACGGCAAACCATCGGCTGCTACTCGAAGAACCGGAAGCTGTGATCGGCGGTCTTAAAATAATATTGAAAGCATTTTCATTAAGACAGGGTTTTATAGCTGTAGAGGACAATAAACTCGATGCGATGAATCTGCTTGAAGAACATCTTGTCGGTTCAGAACTCGTTAAGATCGAGGTTATGAAAACCAAATATCCTCAGGGTGATGAGCGTCAGCTGATATATGCACTTACCGGAAAGGAGCTTCCCGCTGGAAAGCTTCCGGCAGATGTCGGATGCTGTGTTTTCAATGCCGAGACGTGCGCGGCGATATTCAACGCATTTGCATACGGTATGCCGCTCATTGAACGCATAGTTACGGTCGATGGTGACTGTGTAAAGACTCCGAAAAATCTCAGAGTCCCGCTCGGAACATCATATGTCGATCTTATCGAGGCGTGCGGAGGCTTGACCCGTGAGCCGAAAAAAATAATAAACGGCGGTCCTATGATGGGAATTGCTCAATGGGATATAAACGGAGTAGTTACAAAGGGAACATCGGCTGTGCTTGTATTTTCCGAAGATGTGGAAAACAAGACAAATTCGACCCCTGCCTGTATTCGCTGCGGCAGATGCGTAAGAGGTTGTCCGATGCACTTGATGCCTTCATATCTTGCTATGTTCTCTATGCAAGGAAAGCTTGATATGGCTGAGGAGTTTGATGTAATGAGCTGTGTC
Organism: uncultured Lachnospiraceae bacterium; assembly: GCA_964603455.1. Classification (GTDB taxonomy): domain Bacteria; phylum Bacillota; class Clostridia; order Oscillospirales; family CAG-272; genus Flemingiibacterium. Next base: position 26,873 of record CAZRVL010000002.1, on the reverse strand, counting down.
GAATGCGGCAGCTGCTCATACAGCTGTCCTGCTCACGTTCCGATCGTTCAATATATACGTGCGGCTAAGGGTCAGATAAACGACCGCAAGCGTGCGGAAAAGGCAGCTCTCGAAAAGAGCAGAGCGGAAAGCTCTGAAAAAACTGAGGAGAAAGGAGAAAAATAATGGACAAGACTCCCGATGAAAAAAACAACGTGGCAGAAGTTCAAGCCAACGTTGTAAATGAAGACGTAACAGTCGATGTGCCGAATGAAATTTCGGCTGAAAAGACAGAAGTGTCTGACAAAGAGAAAAAAAACTGGCGTGAATATATCCCGAAGCTTTTGACCGTTTCGCCGTCTCCGCATATCCGTACAGAGGATACTACACGTTCGATAATGGCGGATGTGTGTATAGCACTTATGCCGGCACTTGTATGGGGAATATATATCTTCGGATTCAGAGCATTGACTGTAATGCTTGTTTCGGTCGTGTTCGCGGTATTGTCAGAGCTTGTATGGGAAAAGGCTATGAAAAAGCCTATTACCGTAACCGATCTTTCCGCTGTAGTTACCGGAATGCTTTTGGCTATGAACCTTCCCGTGTCAGTTCCGCTTTGGATGCCTGCGGTTGGCGCGGTATTTGCGATAATCATAGTAAAGCAGCTGTTCGGCGGTATCGGCAAGAACTTTGTGAATCCTGCACTTGCCGCAAGAGTTTTTCTATTTGCGTGGCCTTCGCATATGGGTGCGGAAGCATTTACTGCACCTGGTGTAAAGCTTTCACCTTTTGCAATATCCGTAGATCTTGCTGATGCAGTATCGAGTGCAACACCGCTTGCATTTCTTAAAAACGGAAATGCCCCGAACGTCTCGATGCTCGACATGATACTCGGAAATGAGGCAGGATGTATCGGAGAGGTGTCTGCGCTGATGATAACGGTCGGATTTCTGTATCTTCTTATACGCAAAGTCATATCTTGGAAGATACCTGTGCTTTATATCGGAACTGTAGCTGTGGTTACGTTTGTTGCGGCAAAGACATCTCTGCCTTTCGAATTTGCGGGACAGCAGATATTTTCAGGTGGATTGTTCCTTGGCGCTGTATTCATGGCAACCGACTATACTACCTCTCCGATGACCGAAAGGGGACGCACGATATATGCGATAGGCTGCGGGCTTTTGACAGTATTCATACGTTATTTCGGCGGTTATGCCGAAGGCGTTTCTTTCTCAATATTGATAATGAATCTGCTTGTGTGGTATCTTGACCGATATACAAAGCCGATAAGATTCGGAGGTGTTTCTAATGAACGAAGCTCAGGAAAAGAAGCCTGAAAACAGTATGGACGCTAAATTTATCATTACGATAACGCTCAAGTTGCTGCTTATAAGTGCAGTGACCGCTCTTATGCTGGCAGGAGTCAATGCGCTGACTGCTCCGATCATAGCCGAGAACAATGAGCTTGAAAAAAAGAATGCAATATCGGCGATCTTTCCGAATGCGGCAGAGATAGCTTTATCGGATATTGAAGCAGACGGTGCGGATTCGATATATTTGGTAAATGAGGGAGACAAAACAGTAGGATATGCGGCATCCGTATCCCCGAACGGCTTCGGCGGTGCGATCGAAATAATAGTCGGAATAAATTCTGACGGCAAGGTCGCAGGAATAAAGATCGTCTCACATTCTGAGACTCCCGGACTTGGAAGCCGTATCGACAGCGATGGATTTTTGTCGCAATATGAGGGGCTCGGCGGCAATATAGCTATCGGAAGGGAAGTAGATGCGATAACCGGTTCTACTATCTCCTCTAAAGCTGTGACAGATGGAGTAAATTCTGCGCTTTCCGTGTATGATATGGTATTTGCCGGAGGTATGGAATGAAATATTCGTTGAAAGATTTTAAAAATCAGATGCTTGGCGGATTGTTCGATAATAATCCGGTTTTGGTGCAAATGCTCGGAATGTGTTCGACTCTTGCGGTAACGACATCTGTAAAAAATGCGCTCGGAATGGGTATTGCGGTCACTGCCGTGCTTATCTGCTCCAATATATTCATATCGCTTTTGAGAAATTTCATCCCGAAGCAGATACGAATAGCTTCGTATATAGTTATAATTTCGGGCTTTGTAACGGCAGTTCAGCTTCTGATACAGGCCTATCTTCGGGAGCTTAATGATACGCTCGGACTGTTTATTCCGCTGATCGTCGTAAACTGCATAATACTTGCAAGAGCCGAAGCTTTTGCTTCGAAGCAGCCGGTGCTTCCGAGCGCGGTGGATGGACTTGCAATGGGCGTGGGATACACATTTGCGCTTGTTATCGTTGCAGCTGTGCGAGAGCTTATCGGCGCAGGAACATTGCTCGGTTATCAAGTAATGCCTTCAGCATATGAGCCTGCTATAATCTTCATACTTCCGTCCGGAGCATTTTTGACTCTTGGTCTCATAATCGCTTCGATGAACAAAATAAGAAATTCTGTCTCTGAACGGACAAAGAAGGGGGAGACCGAATGAATACTGATTATCTTGTTGATGTGCTGCTTCTGATGCTGAGTGCGGTGCTTGTTGAAAATTATATTTTTTCGAAATTTCTTGGCATATGCCCGTTCCTCGGAGTCTCGGACAAGCCGGATACCGCACTCGGAATGGGATTTGCGGTCATGTTCGTAATGACAATATCCTCTGCGGCTACCTGGGCGGTATATCATTTTATATTAGTGCCGTTTAAGCTCGAATATCTTGAGACTATAGCGTTTATACTCATAATCGCGGCTCTTGTACAGTTCATAGAGATGTTTCTGAGAAAATTCATTCCTGCTCTTTACGGTGCGCTCGGCATATATCTGCCTTTAATAACAACGAACTGCGCAGTTCTCGGTGCAGCTCTTCTCAATATTCAAAACGGCTATGATTTTATAGAATCGCTTGCGTACGGTCTTGCCTCTGCGGCAGGTTTCACACTTGCGATAGTGATATTCGCCGGAGTACGGGTTCGAATATCATTTGCAAATCCGCCGAAGAGCTTTAAGGGCATACCAATAGCTATGGTTGCGGCGAGCTTGATCGCTATGGCATTTTCAGGTTTCTCCGGAATGTCGTTTTGATCGGAGGCATAGACATGGAAAATTTAAAAAATATACTTTTTGCATTGATGTGGTTCGTGATACTCGGTGGAGTGCTTGGACTTGCATTGGCTGTAGCAGCGAAGGTATTTGCGGTTAAGATAGACGAACGAATTCCAGAAGTTCAGGATAAATTACCGGGAGCAAACTGCGGCGGTTGCGGTTATGCCGGCTGTGCAGCACTTGCCGAGGCGATAGTAAAGGGTGAAGCCAAACCGTCAGCCTGTGTTGTCGGCGGCGAGAGTGTTGCTGCTGAGATTGCGGCGATAATGGGAGTTGAATCCGAAGCTTCGATCAGACTTCGTGCGCAGGTCATGTGCTCAGGAACAGCCGAATTTGCGGCGAAAAAATATATCTATGAAGGTGCTCCGGACTGTATTGCGGCATCAAGGCTTGGCGGTGGAGACAAGCTCTGTCCGAACGGCTGCATAGGACTCGGAACCTGTGTGTCGATATGTCCTTTTGGTGCTATAAGCATAGAAAACGGAATTTCGGCAGTTGATTACACAAAATGCAAGGGCTGCGGAAAATGTGTCGAAGCTTGTCCGAAGCATATAATTCGCCTTATCCCATATGATGCGCAGGTCTGGGTCGGATGTATGTCTGTCGATAAAGGCTCATTGACACGCTCATACTGCGAGGTCGGCTGTATCAGCTGCAAATTGTGTGAAAAAACTTGTGAATCCGATGCAATACATGTACACGATTTTGTTGCTTCTATCGACTATACAAAATGTACTCAATGCGGAAAGTGTGTTGAGAAATGTCCGCGCAAGATAATCTGGTCGGATATTTCTCAGAAAAAGCTCGGTATGACGCTTGATCAGGATGAGCTGGAATCGAAATGATCGAGGTATTTTATTCCGATATAAAGGGTGATGAGCATGAATACGGTCACGCATTGGCAAGATATGCGCTGCACCGCAGCTTTGGCTCTGAAGCTGAACCGATATTCGTTCCGAACAAAAGGACTGAAACGAATATCCACGGCACATATTTGAATATTTCACACAGTATGGATATTTGTGCCGTTGCTGTGGCTGATCTTCCAGTTGGGCTTGACATCGAGCTGAATAAAAGAGACTTTGAGCATCTGAATAGGCTAGCTAAGCGCTTCTTTTCACGGGATGAGTATGAATATGTTGAGTGCTATCCTGAAAAACGTTTTTATGAGGTATGGTGTAAAAAAGAGAGCTATGTCAAATATACAGGTGAAGGATTTTCACGTGCATTCAAGAGCTTTTCGGTCTTTGAACTGAGCGAATGCTTTAGTGCATTTGAAATAAATGGATATTACGGCTGTGTTTGCTCTGAGAAATCCGAATACATTAAACCAATTTTTGTGGATAACGCCGATTTTTCGACATATTTATCGTTTTTTCACAAATAGTCTTGAAAAAACAGTCAAAATAGATTATAATATATATAACAAATAAGAAATTTTGAAATATCTCGGAGGAATAAAATGAGTACACTTCATGTAATCGACCATCCGCTTATCACACATAAGCTTACTATCATGCGCTGCAAGGAGACCGGTTCCAAGGATTTCCGTGAGCTGCTCGATGAGATAGCAATGCTCATGGGTTATGAAATAACCCGTGACCTTCCCCTTGAGGATGTTGAGATCGAGACACCTGTATCTAAAATGACTGCTAAGACCATAGCCGGAAAAAAGCTTGCCATAGTTCCGATCCTGCGCGCAGGACTCGGCATGGTCGATGGACTTTTGAGCCTTGTTCCGGTCGCTAAGGTCGGACATATAGGTCTTTACCGCGATCCCGAAACTCATCAGCCGGTAGAATATTACTGCAAGCTGCCTTGTGACATCGAAGAACGCATTACTATAGTTGTAGACCCGATGCTCGCGACCGGAGGAAGCTCGTCTGATGCACTTACGATCCTCAAAAATAAGGGCTGCAAGTCTCTCAAGCTTATGTGTCTCGTAGCTGCTCCCGAAGGTGTTGCTAAGGTTCAGGCTGATCATCCCGATGTAGATATATATGTCGCTTCGCTTGACGATCATCTCAATGAGCACGCATATATAATTCCGGGTCTCGGAGATGCCGGTGACAGACTTTTCGGCACAAAGTAATTTATACACAAATATGTGGGAAAATGCCCCATCCGATCTTGATCGGATGGGGCATTTTTATGTCGGCTGAGTATGTTCGCATTATATGGCAAAAATGTACCTTGAGGTGAATATTATGGATAAAAACAATATAGCCATAAACGGTGTGATATACGAGGTGGAGCGCATATATGGCAGCAAAAGAACAGTGTCCGAGCTTGTCGGTGAGAGAATTACCGAAGCTAAAAGCCTTATACTTCCATTGACATCACAGGCTGTTTCGATGTATAATAGTAACTGCGGTGATGATATGCGTGAAGATAGGATCTGAGATCGGCATGGATCATCGCGAAAGGAGTTTTAAGGATGAATATATCCGATAAAGGGGCATTGGCTTTTGCATATCTCAGACTCTCGCGAGAGGAGATACAGGGCAGTGAATCGGGAAGTATCACGAATCAAAGAATGATAATTTCGAATTACTGTAGTCAAAATCAAATAACGCTTATACGCGAATTTGTAGATGACGGTTGGTCAGGCGGAAATTTCGAGCGCCCGGCGTTTCAGGATATGATGCGTCAGCTCGAAAAAGGTTCTGTGAATATTGTCATAACCAAGGATCTGTCGAGACTAGGGCGTGATATGCGCGAATCGAGCTACTATGCAGAGCAGTTTTTTCCCGAAAACGGCATCAGATATATTGCTATAGCAGATAATTTTGATACCGAAAAGGACAATATAATGGCACCTTTTCAGTTTGCAATGAACGAGGTGTATTTGCGCGACGGTTCGAGAAAGGTCAAGGATGTTTTAAAAAATAAACGCGAGAACGGTCTGTATTGTGCCTGCCCGCCGTATGGTTATCGTAAAGATCCGAAGAACAAGAATCTTTTGATACCTGATGAAATGACAGCACATATAGTTACACGAATATTTGAATCTGCCGCAAAAGGGGACTCGTCGAGAAGGATCGCGCTGGAGCTCAACAAAGACGGGATAATACCGCCACTAAAATATCGGGTGCTGTATCGGGATGATTTTAGTGATGAAGGTGCAGCACGTGCATCCGACAAATGGAATTATACGACTGTAAAAAGAATATTGAAAAACGAGGTCTATTTGGGACATACGATACTCGGACGCAGCCGCAAGGTCAGTGTTAAATCAATGAAAAAGATAGATGTACCGAAGGAAGCATGGGCTGTCACGCAAAATACGCATGAGCCGTTGGTAAGTCAGTCTGTCTATGATCGTGCGCAAAAAAATCTTGGGCGCGGTACAGAAAAACATGATAATGTCAGAAGGAGCATATTCGGTAAGATAGCTGTATGCGGGAAATGTGGTCATTCGCTGTGCTCTGGCGGAACGGTATATAAGGGAGAACGCGAGAAATATTGGTATTTGAGCTGTACACATAAGCGCAAGGATATATCGAATCCGTGTGATGGAGTGCGGATAAGATATTCAGATCTCATGGAGATAGTGAAAACGGAATTAAATTCGTTGATCTCTTTGACTGACGAAGAGATAAATGATATGGTAGAAGGTATAATAAAAAATGCTCGCTTAGATGATGATGTTACGGCTCAGAAAGTGCAAAAGGAAAAAGCGGAAGCACGAATAAATGTTATAAACAGGATAATAACTAAGCTTTATCACGATAACGCCGAGGGGATATTGGATGATAATCGGTTGAGAGCAATGGTGTCTGAGCTTGAAACCGAAGCGAAGGGCTTGGAAGCAATGTTAAATACATCAAATGCTACCGACGCGGTGAAGGAGATCGAAAACAGCTTTTCGAGATTCTTTGAGCTTGCAAAGGAATATACGCATATAGATGTGTTAGATCGAGAGGTCTTGGAAACCTTCATAGAGCGCATAGAGATCGGAGAAAAAGAGTTTTCATCAAATTTAGTCGGAGATCCTGTAAAAAAATCATCATACCGCCAGAGTATACGGATATTTTACAAGTTTATTGGAGACATAGCCGATAAACATTCCTGCGGATATGATGATTTTAAACGCTGAGTTTCGATATGTAAAAGGAACATCAAGCGAGGTTGGTGTCAACCTCAAACAGGGCTATAACGGCGAGCTCACCTCGAAGCAGGCAGGCTCAGTCGGCGGACAGATGGTCAAGAAGATGATCGAGAAGTACGAAAACGACATCAAGGCTTCAAAGTAAGTCAAGAGTTTTAATGATAATAACGTCCGAGCAAGGCTCGGACGTTATTATTATATCACCATTCTATAAGATCTGTTTCCACACCGTTGTGGAGAGTTTTTATTTCATATGCCTTGGTGCTGCATTTTACTTCGCAGCTGTTGATCTTGAAGGCTGTGTCTGCGGCAGTGCCATCGTATTCCGCAAAACGGACGACTCTTCCGCCGTCTTCTCCGCGTTTTACGGCAGTAACAACGAGATTTTCTGGAATGCTTCCGCTTACAGCGGTATATTCTGAGCCGAGCTCACCCTTGTGGAAGGTATCCTGGATCAAAAGCATGGGCGAGTTGAATTCATCTGCACGGCGTTTTGCATCAGAGGCGGTTGAGTAGATGAATATTTCATAATTGAATCTGCTTACACCCTGCTCCATATATTCACAGGCATCATCGCGGACTCCGAAATGGTCTGCATATATCGCACTTCTGAATATCGTAGGTCTTATCTTATCGCCATCGGTATCGTAGCCATACGATATGTCGCTCGTAAAGCCTATCTTTCCGCTTGCGAGCCACTCGCCACAAGGTTCTTCGCCTGTTCCGAGCTTACGTGTTATGTGTCCGAACGGTATTGCGGCAGTAACGTTATTGCCTGCCGGGAGAGTAAGCTTAAAGGTTCTGTGCTTTTCATGGAAGTCTATCTCCGCATTTACTTTTACGGAATCCGAATCTGCTGTTAGGATATAATCCTGCTTCAATATGGAATCATTGAATCTGGTGGTCACTCTGAGTTTTGCGAATACTGCGCCGGATTCGATGATCTCGAATATCGGTTCACCGAATTCGCCGATCTTATCGCCGAGCGTTACCTTGTCATGTGCCCATGTATCGCACTTTGTTTCGTCAAGCAGAGCTGTTCCGGTGGAACAATCGATTTCTTCATTTTTGCGCTTGTCGAAGATCTTTGCGATACCGCCGGAGGACTTATCGAACGTCACACGGATAAGCTCATTTTCAAGCGAGTTTTCAGTGACCTTTACAGGAGCAAATTCGACAGCTTCGCCTCCCTCGAATACGCGGTAAAGCTTATATCCGAGTGCCGGAACTTTAGCCTTGAATACGCTCGAATATTTGTCTGCTCCGCCGTTTGTCTGCTCTGCACGGATGGTTTGGCAAGGAACCGGAGAATTGCTGTCATCCGTGACCTTGTGGTTGTTTCCGGAAAGCTTTATGACTGCTTCGACTTCCCATGCGTGGGGATTAAATACTATGAACGGAGTTCCGAGGTTCTCACAGCTCCATAAACGCCATTCGGTCTTTGCAGACGGGAGAGTAGCATCCTTTAGAGTATCGATCTTTCGGCATATTCTGGTCATAGCCTTGAAGGTTTCCTGCTCGGTTATGGATTTTATCTCGCCGAACAGATATGATACATCGGTATACGCGCTCTTTATCGAGCAGCCTCCGAGAATATCGTGGAACTGGTCAAACATAAGATTCTTCCAGCCCTTTTTAATCTTTTTGTCCGGATATTCAGCACCGACGAGTTCTTCGGCGAGCGAGCATATCGTCTCTGCCGCAAGCAGGGAATATTCGGCTGCACGGTTGGTTTTCTTGACATAGCTGTTTACGCTGTAGCAGCCGCGTGCGTGATTCTGAAGCTCACCCTTATGTGTCGGGAGCTCGAGTTTTTCGGTGTCTGCGAAAAATTCATCGGGTGTCGAAAATTCTTTTTCACCGCACTCATGCTTCTTTATAGCCGAGATAAGCTCAATAGTAGGACCGCCGCCGTGATTTCCGACTCCGTAAAATTCCATCATCGGATGAGCATTTCTTTTCTCGGAAAGATTGTCTATGCGGTTGAGCGTGGGCTGTATGTCCTTGGGTAATGCGCTGCCTGAGCAGTATGCGTTCGGCAGACGATATGTTCTTACGCTGCTTCCGTCTGCACTTTCCCAGTTGAAAAGATCTGTCAGCTCTGCATTTTCGTGAGTTCCGGGGCGCATGAATACGTAGTTGTCCATTCCGGAGAGCTTCAATATCTGCGGAAGTGCGGCATTGTGACCGAATGAGTCAACATTGTAGCCGGTATGCGCCGTTACTCCGAATTTCTCCTTGAAATATCTCTGAGAGACAAGTGCATGACGTGCGAAGCTCTCACCGTTTGGCATATTGCAGTCTGGCTGTAAAAACCATCCGCCAACGATGTTCCAACGTCCTTCTTTGACTCTCTGCTGTATTTCAGCGAACATTTCGGGATCGGTCTTTTCTACCCATTCATAATATACCGCACAAGCGGACGTGAATTTGAAATCCGGGAAATCGTTCATCCTGTCAAGTGCGCTTCTAAACGTGGCTAAGATCTCAGAAAAGCCTTCCTTCCAATTCCAAAGCCAGACCGGGTCAAGGTGTGCGTTTCCGATAAGATATAATTTGTTCATGGTATCCTCCAAAATATCTTTAATGTGTTATTTTTATTATACCACACCGAGTTGGGGATGTCAATACACGGAATGGACATTATTTTTTGAAATTGTCCAATCAGTACAAATGATCAAATATTCACCCACGCACGCTTCTTATCAGATTCGAGTATCGCATCGAGCACTCTTTGAAGCTTGACTCCATCGTGAAGATTAGGGATATATCTGTCCGGCTCTCCGCGCAGCAGATCGATGAAGCACTGCATCTGCGAGGTGTAAAATTCCTTCGGAACATCTATGGTCTCCATGTGCTCAATTGCATTGCCTTCCTTTATGCCGCCGGTGTAATATTCAAGCTTTTCAGGGTGATTCAGATCAAAACGGAATGCACCGGTTTCGCCGTATACCTCTACTCGTATTGTGTTTGTATTTCCGTATGCCGCACGGGTTATTGAAAAGGTCGCCGAAGCACCGCCGTCAAATTTTGCGAGAAAATGACAGAAATCATCGGTCTCGACAGGTGCAAATTCATCGCTGTTGAGCCTTCTGCGCTCATGCACGGCGATTCCGAGATCGGCCGCAAGTGAAGTAACATCTCCTGAAAGGAATGAAGCGAGATCAAGGATATGCACGCCTAAATCTCCCGAAACGCCATAGCGAGCGTCCTTTCCGACAAAACGCCAATCAAGTCTGCGATCTTTCATAAATGCGCTCGACTTGAAATACTGAGCATAGAATGTGATGACTTTTCCGATCTTTCCTTCATCCACCAGGTGCCTTGCGTATCTTACCGCAGGGAGAAAGCGGTATGAGAAGCATACCATAGATTTTATTCCCTTTTCGTCAGCGGCTTTTTCAAGCTCAAGAGTTTCATCGTAGCTTATACCGAGCGGCTTCTCACAGCAAAAAGGCTTACCTGCCTCAACTGCCGCTTTAGACATCGGAACGTGAAGACAATTCGGTGTGCATATATCGACTGCATCGACCCCTGGGAGATTTATAAGCTCGTGATAATCCTTGAATCTCCGTTCGATCGGAACGTTGTATTTTTCACCATCGATCCTGAGTCTGTCCTCGTTTATGTCACAGAGTGCGTATATCTCGCAGCCTTTTCCGTTTGAAAGCTCATTTAGATGTTTATTCGCGATACCGCCGCAGCCTATAAGTCCTACTCTTATGCTTTCTTTCATTGTTTTCATCCTTTCGAAAAATTATTTTGGCAATATATATTGTAATACTTTTTGATTTGTGATACAATGTATATAACGGCAAAATTGTGTACGTTACAACAAAAATTTTTTAATAGTTGAGATGTGATAACCTAAAATAAACGACCGTTGGATGATCAATGCTCATAAATGGTGAAAGGAATTGTTTATTATGTTGAAGGTGAAATTTTCAGAGCTTTCTACTCTTGATGCCGATGTATGCTTTATCGGAGCGGCGAAAGCGATCTGGAAGGATGAGCGAAGATATGTTCAGAATTGGAATGTCGGAAGAAGTACCGATCTGCTGTATTATCAAATATCGGGAAAGCGAAATTATTATAAAAATGATAAGCTTTTGCTTACTCTGAACCCGGGAGAGGGAATATTCATACCTACCGGAGCATTATATTATTCAGAGCTTACCGATTGCGAAAGCTCTGAGGGGATATACATAGATTTTAAGCTTAAAAATGCGACTGATCAAATATATATTGATGCACCGTTTTACGTAATAAAAGACGAACGACTTCGGAGACGCTTTGAAGCTGTCGCCGAAAATCGTTCGGATAAAATGCGTGTGAAGGCCGAGATATACCGACTGCTTTCGGAAATATCATCTATAGCCGTGCTTGACGGACTCACCACCGCTCAGAGAGCGGTCAGAGAGAAAATGCTTGAGATCTGCCGTCATCCCGAGCTTCCGGCAGATACATCAAAATTGGCGCATGAGTGCCATATGTCCGAGACCGGTTTCAGGATATTGTTCAAAGAATGCTCGAACGGACTATCTCCGCGTGAATACCGAAATAAAATGCGTATGGAGCTTGCCGACGAGCTTATATCTACCGGAAGATTCAAGGTTCAGCAGGTAGTCGATATGCTGGGCTTTTGCGACAGTTCGCATTATTATAAATTTATGCGTGATCGAAAGGATACTAAAGCTTGAAGGTCATGGTATCGAAGAATGCCATCTTGATATATGAAAAATATTCACGTACCATGCTGACATATTGCAGGGCGATGTTCGGTGACGGTGCGGCGCATACCTCTACAGGACACCAATATCTTTTGAACAGTGCTTCGATCCTTGGAAGATGGAATGCCGTTGAAACGCCTATTATCCGTGAAGGCGATATGCCAAGCTCCTCGGTTAGCTCCTTTGTAAAGCGAATATTTTCGCTTGTGGAGTGTGAATTTGGCTCAAGCATTATTCGAGTCTCATCGATACCGTGAGCTGTCAGATATTCGCGCATTGCTTCGGCTTCGGTGGTCGGTTCGTTAGCTCCTTGTCCGCCGCTTACTATGCAGACAGCCTCCCGAAGTGCATTCAAAAGCTTTATCGATTCATCGAGCCTGAGCTTAAGAGTTTTGCTCGGACCGTAATCATATGTCCTGCACCCGAAAACAATTATCAGAGTATCAGCACCGCTGTCACCGTTCGCGGAAGCTGTTATTGCGTAATTGTCGGCATTTTTTGCCGAATCGAATCCTATATAGCACCAAAATGCTGCTAATGTCACGAGATATATGCACATGAGCGAGGTAAAGATTATTTGGAGCGGACGATATGCTTTTTTTAAAATGCCTTTTAATTTATCTCTGAATATCACCGGAAGCAATACGGCTGATATTATAAATACCGCTATAAGTGACATAAGTCTTGAATCGAATCCGAACAGACAGAGAATAAGGTATATTCCGAAATAAACACAGATGATTCCGACCGCAGAGACGGTTATCCTGTTTAATATCTTTTCAGCTTTCATTTTTCAGTAGCTTTTCCAAAAACGGATTCACTCCCAAGCCCTCGCATATCGAGTGATATTCGTTTAGATATTTTTCCTTTTGAGCTTCTGTCATGGCTTTGTCGAAAACAGCGCGGATCATTAAATTTTTCGGTGTTTCATCTGGGTCGATAAGTTCGAGTGTCGTGACATCATATCCGCAGGAGAACAGCCGTTTTACTCTCAGCGCATCTGTCAGTGTGTCACATAGCTTTTGCTTGAGCATTGGACTTGAAAGTATGAAATCAAGCTCAGCTCTCATCGGTGCTTCTACTTTTTCAGACAGTTGGCGCGACATTTCATGATGACAGCATGGAGTCGAAAGTATCACCGAGGCTCCCCAGCGAACAGCATTGTATAGTACTATATCGGTTGCAATATCGCAGGCATGGAGCGATATGACCATATCCGGCTTTTCGGGCGGAGTATATTCATTTATGTTTCCGTGAACAAAGCTCAGATTTTCAAATCCTTGATTTTTGGCAGCCTTGTTGCAGAAATCTATAACATCGGCTTTAAGATCGACACCGTACATACGTATATCTCGCTTTTTAAGAATTGCAAAATAATAATATACAGCGAATGTTAGATAGCTTTTTCCGCAGCAGAGATCGTATATCACAGCAGCACGGTCTGTCGGAAGATTATTTTCTATAGTCTGTATTATTTCGAGAAAACGATTTATCTGACGGAATTTTGCCTGCTTTTTGTCATGTATGCGACCGTTTTTGTCTGCGAGACCAAGCTCGATAAGAAATCCAGAATCGCGCTCGGGGTCGATGATGTACTGCTTTTTTCCATCGTGGTCTGAAAGCTCGACCTTTTTGGCATCCTTAGATAGCTTTCCGAATATGCGTATCGAATCGGATTTTGAACGGCGTATTTCTAGGTCTCCGGCAGTCGTCAATATATTGACCTGTCTGAAGTCGGCGCATTTATCAGCGAGAATATCGGGCGTACATTCGACATTTTTGCGTATGGCTTTGTTGTCGCTTTGAAGCGTTTCGAAGGCTAACATTATGTCACCGCTTTTAGCTTTGAACGGCGATACCGTGAGCCTTATTATCGATTTGTCGGATGGCTTTGAAAATATTGCTTTTTTTAGTATTGAGCGTTCGATTATCTCACAAAAGAGCTCGTATATTTCTTTATTCATGATAATATCCTTTTAAGTGTGTTCTTTAAATAAAATTATACCATACCTTTCACGGAAATTAAAACAGATTTTGTAAATTTTTCTCTTGTGTTTACAAAAAATAGGTTTATTTTTTCGACCTGATATGATATAATTCAAGTTATGTATTTTCAAAACAGTCATATGTCGATAGGAAGGAATGGTATAAGAATGTCGGCGAAGGATTTTTTTAAAGCTGTCGGAAAAGCTGTCGCGTATTTTGCAGTATATTATGTTTGGCAGGTTATAGCTGTAAATTTTGTAGCTGCCGGAGCGGCTGCATCCGCACTATCTCAATATGAAGGCGGATTGAATGACTATTATGCGTTTGCTGATGAAATATATTATTATGTATATGAAACTGTAAACCGATTTTCACTTCACATAACAGTAGCCGCAGGTCTGCTTACTCTGATCACATATTTCATAATTTTCAAGCTCAGGGGCAAAAAGCCGCTTTTTGAGGTCGGAATAACAAAGCTGCCGCTCTCTCAAATACCAATATTGATATTGTTTGGATTTTCGCTCAATATGCTCGTGTCGGTCATTATCGGAATAATTCCGTTTCCCGAGAGCTGGATCGAATCATATGCCGAAGCTACTGCGGTGATAAGTGAAGCCGGGATCGCTATAACTCTTATAACGACACTGATATGTGCGCCTATCGTTGAGGAAGTGACCTTCAGGGGACTTATATATTCAAGGCTTGCCAAAGGAATGCCGATGTTTGCGGCTATGCTAATATCGGCATGGATATTCGGAGTTGCGCATGGAAATGTTATACAGATGCTGTATGCCTCTCTGATCGGATACATTATTTGCTATATAAGGATAAAGTATAATTCCTTGACCGCATCGATATTGGTGCATTTCGGATTTAATCTGTTCTCAGTGGCTATGAGCTTTATAGGTGAAACAGATCAATTCATATTGGGACTGATAATGATCGCAGGTGCGGCACTATCGCTTGCATTGCTGATATATATAATGAACACGAATAAATATAAGGTTGAATATACCTTCGGAGGACAGAATGGATAGACATATTTTATACCTTGATTTTCCGGCAGATGAGTGGGAACTCGGTACTCCTATTGGAAACGGATATATGGGTGCTATGCTTTATGGTGGTGTTGGAAACGAATGTATACAGCTTTCGCATGAGAGGATATGGAGCGGTGAAAAGCTCGATACTGCCGATCCGGAATTTTACGATAAGCTTATGACTCTTCGAAAAACGCTTTTGGAAGACCCGTCAAAAGCCGATGATCTGGCAAATGAGCTGTTTAAAGGCTCGTTTCACAGAGTAGGCTCGAATGAGACTGCCGGAGAGCTTCTCATAGAAACCGGAATAAACGAATATGAAGATTACAGACGAGAGCTTGATCTCTATACCGGAACGGCGAAGATAACCTATAGAGCAAACGGATGTGAACATTGCCGTGAGAGCTTTGCGTCATATTCGGACAATGTGATATGTAACCGATTTACCGGAAGACATTCTCTTAAGATCGGATATTCGCGTCACGAGAGAAAATGGAACGGAGAGCCTGTGAAGCTCGATCTGACATACGATGACTTTGGAATAGATCGTGCTGAAATATGCGAAAATATAATTCGCATAGAAGCACATCCGACACATGGAGGAATACCGTTCACCGTTTTGATCAAGGTCATAACAAACGGTGAACTGACGAATGATAAAAAACACTTATATGTAAAGGATGCAGATAAGACCGATATATATGTCGTTATCGGAGTCGGAGAAACTCCTGAATTTCCGACCTATGACTACGAAGTATTAAAGGCTCGTTCGAATGAGGATGTTTTTGCACTTATGAACCGTGCGGAGATAATTTTTAAAGATGAATTTTCCGAAATGCCGGTGAATAAGCGACTAAAACTAATGAGAGATGATGAGAATGCGGCAGATGCCGGACTTTTGGGTCTGTATTTCGATTTCGGACGCTATTTGCTCGTTTCATCGAGCAGAAAGGGAACACTTCCGGCGCATTTGCAGGGAGTTTGGAATACATATACATCTGCTCCGTGGAATTCCGATTATCACACGAACATAAATCTTCAAATGAATTATTGGATCGCGGAAAGTGGAAATATTTCCGAATGTGCCGAGCCTTTGTTTGAGTATATGAATAATTATCTGCTCGAAAGCGGACGTGAGACCGCACGTGTGAACTACAGATGCCGCGGTACTGTACTGCATCATCTTTCGGACATATATGGCTTCACGGCAGCAGCTGACGGTGTTTGGGGATTATGGCAGCTCGGCGGAGCATGGCTTTGCTATTCGATGTGGGAGCATTATTTATATAGTGGTGATGTGGATTTTCTTCGCGAAAATGCATATGACTATATACACGATTCAGCGAGATTCTTCCTTGATTATATGTTTGAAAAGGATGGAATGCTCATGACAGGTCCGTCTACATCACCTGAGAATCACTATTATTATAATGGCAGGTCTGTGAATCTCTGTTTGTCACCGACTATGGATATTGAGATAATCGGCGGATTGCTTAAGTTTTATGTTGAGATGGAGGATATTCTCAATATAGACAAAGCTCAGGCTGAGGAAGCTAAAGAAGCCATCAAAAAGCTGCCGCAGCTCAAAATAGGTAAACACGGTCAGCTTATGGAGTGGCTTGAGGATTACGATGAGCCTGAACCCGGTCACAGACACGTTTCGCATTTGTTCGCGCTTTATCCCGATCATGCAATAAATAAAAACACGCCCGAGCTTATGCAGGCGGCTAAGGTGACGCTTGAAAGACGGCTTTCAAAGGGCGGCGGACATACCGGATGGTCGTGCGCATGGCTCACCGCACTTTATGCGCGGCTCGGAGACGGCGAAGCCGCAGTGAAAATGCTTAGAAAGCTGTTCGTAGATTCTACAAGAGATAATCTTTTCGACAGCCATCCACCGTTTCAGATCGATGGAAATTTCGGTGCGGCAGCAGCGATCGTTGAAATGCTTATGCAAAGCCATAACGGTGAGATCGAGCTGTTTCCTGCCTGCCCGAAGGAATATCTTCCGCTATCCTTCCGCGGTCTTAAGGCAAGAGGCGGAAAAACTGTATCCTTTAACGGATGAGCTTGATACAAAAAGTCAGTTGAGAATTTTCAACTGACTTTTGTTGTTAAATTTCAGTCCTCAATAGAGGTTTTTGCACTCACGATTACTTTTTCATCGTAGCAGGTGAATATCTCATCAACGTCAATATCCGGTTTTTTTGTGAATATACTTACTATCGGAACTAAGATGAGTCCGAGCACCATAGCGATAGCACCGGCATTTATCGGAGAGGATATGAAGTTGAGGAACATATTCGATACAGTGAGACCGACTCCGACTATGAAGCTCGTCCATACAGCTGCACGGCTGATCTTCTTTATGTAAAGACCGTACAGGAAGGGAGCTAAGAATGCACCCGCCAATGCGCCCCACGAAATACCCATGAGCTGAGCTATGAATGCGTTGGGCGAGCTGTACTGGAATATCGCTATAGCTGCCGAGATTATGATAAAGAAACCTACGAGCACACGGATTATTATGAGCTGCTTCTTTTCGCTCAAATTCTTGACCACATTGTCTTTGATAAGGTCAAGTGTGAGAGTTGAGCTTGAAGTGAGAACGAGAGATGAGAGGGTTGACATTGATGCCGAAAGCACGAGGACGATGACTATTCCGATGAGTATATCCGGAAGAGTCTCAAGCATTGAAGGAATTATAGAGTCGTATACAGGTGCGCCGCTTGAGGAGTACTCGATCTTGTCACCGTACAGTCTGCCGAAGCCGCCGAGAAAGTAGCTTCCGCCTGCTACAACAAATGCGAAGATAGTCGAGATTATCGCACCCTTTTTGATGTCATTTTCGGATTTTATAGAGTAGAATTTCTGAACCATCTGAGGAAGTCCCCATGTACCGAGCGAGGTCAGTATGACAACACCGAGCAGGCTCTTGGGATCAGGTCCGAAAAATGAATTGTATGCGCCGAGCATATTTTCAGCTCCTGCTGTTTCCGAGGGGATCTGCGAGAGCGAATTGAGAGCGTTCATGAAGCCGCCGTTTCCGGAAAGTACCGCTGCAATGACGGCTATTATGCCAGCGAGCATGATTATGCCCTGAATGAAGTCATTGACTGCTGTAGCTGTATAGCCGCCGAGAATGACGTATACGCCGGTTATGATTGCCATGATGATAACACACCAGGTGTAATCCACATGGAAGGTCTCGGTATTGAATGCCATGACGAACAGTCTGGAGAGTCCGTTGTATACCGAAGCGGTGTAGGGGATAAGGAATATAAAGGTTATAAGTGATGCGGCGATCTTCAGTGATTTAGAGCCGAAACGCTTTTCGAAAAATTCCGGCATTGTCTTCGCACCGAGATGATGTGTCATGATTCTTGTACGTCTGCCGAGGATAACCCATGCGAGCAGCGAACCGATAAGAGCATTGCCTATTCCGATCCAGGTCGAGGCGATACCGAATTTCCATCCGAACTGTCCGGCATATCCAACGAATATGACTGCGGAGAAATATGAAGTTCCGTAAGCAAAGGCGGTGAGCCAAGGCCCTACAGAGCGTCCTCCGAGAACGAATCCGTTGACACTGACCGCCTTTTTGCGGCACCAAAGACCGATAGCGGTAGTCATACCGAGAAAGATCAAGATCATTAAAATTTTTAGTAGCATTTTATGCCCATCCCTTCCGAAGGGCAAAAAATAACGCCCTTCTGTAATAAAATACAGAGGACGAATAAATCGTGTTACCACCTCAGTTCGTTCGAGCTTCACAGCACGAACCTCAGAAAGTACTCAATATCTGCGCATGATATTTTATACTCGGCGTTCTTTAACGGAAACGCATTCCGGCATAGCTTAATTGGAAAAGCAGCACATGAGCTGAAGACCGTTCGCACAGCGGCTCTCGGGATGTAATCATGCTCTGCGATAATCCGCGCCTCTCACCGTCCGGCAGCTCTCTGTGGTATCGACAGAACCGATCTGTTTCCAGTTCCCGGTCATTGCCTTTAACTTTATGAAATTATTATATCACCGCGATTGAATTTTGTCAAGAGAAAAATCAAAAAAAATTAAACTTCGTCGATTTGCAATAAAAATCAATCAGGCGCAAAATATTTTTCGTCACACACCACCGTGGTAGGTTATTGACAGATAACCATAAAATGTGATATAATATAATTGCTTTTAAGTGTCGAATATGTCGAAGATATATTTTCAAGCTGCTTTTCAAAAGCTGAGTTATACGATAAAGCGCAGAAAAAAGTTAAAATTTGAAAAGAGGAAAAAACTATGATCTTAATAGGTGAAAAACTCAATAGCTCCATTCCGAGTACCTTTGCGGCTATGAAGGGTGAGGAAGAAGCGATAATCTCTATAATAAAGGCTCAGGAAAGTGCAGGCGCGAAATTCCTTGATGTGAATACTGCGATGTTTGAAGACAGAGAGCTTGAAGTGATGGAGCGTATCGTAAGACTGGTAATAGACAACAGCGAATGCGGAATAGTGCTCGATTCGCCTGATCCTAAGGTCATTGAATCTGCTTCAAGACTCTGTGAGGGTCGTGAACTCATACTCAATTCTGTTACGGCAGATGAGAGAGTTGACGAGCTTGCACCTGTTGCGGCAAGACTCGGATGCGGAGTCGTAGTGCTTCCTATGGATTCTAACGGAATACCCGAATCAGCCGAGGGTCGTCTCGAATGTGCAAAGACTGCTATAGAAAAGCTGAAGGCTGCCGGAGTTGACGAGGAAAATATCTATGTTGATGCAATATGTGAGACGCTTGCAACGCTTGATACAAATGCGATGACATCGCTTGAAACCATCCGTTTGGTCAAGGAGAACACAAATGCAAAGACCACCTGCGGACTTTCAAATGTTTCATTCGGTCTTCCCAAGCGTTCGTTCATAAATGCCGCATTCGTTTCCGTGGCGATATACAACGGACTTGATTCGGCTATCGCAGATGCTGCTAATGAAGATCTCAGACGTGCGATATTTGCCTCTTCTGCTGTCTGCGGCAAGGACGAATACTGCATGGAGTATATAGGTTTTATCCGCGGAGAATAATTTACAAATTCATATTGAAATAATTCCTTCTTTGGAGTATAATAGAATGAATATATTTTTTGGAGGAAGAAACAATGTTTTTAACTGATACCACAACTATGAGTACCGGTGCGCAGGGCATAACTACTATCATAATGATAGTTGCTATGGTCGCAATATTCTACTTTTTCATGTACAGACCTCAGAAAAAGCAGGAAAAGGAAGCTTCGGATATGCGCAATGGTCTCCAGGTCGGCGATGAGATAACCACTATCGGTGGTATAATCGGAAAGATCGTCAGCATCAAGGAAGAGACCTGTGTGATCGAGACCGGTCGCGATGGCACTAAGATCCGTATACTCAAAAGTGCAGTCAAAAATGTCGATGTAAAAGCAGAAGACTGCTGACATATTTTTTTCTCTCCCTGCATAATTTTCTTACGGAAATTATGTGAGGAGGGATATTTTGCAAAATAGGTCAAGGGACGAGCAGAACATAGGAGCATTCATTTCTGCGGCGTTGAAGGGAGCAGCATTGTCTGTTGCGGTATCGCTGTGCCTTGCTGTGATATTCACAGCGGTATCGAGTGCTCTTGATGATCCAATGCAGTTTATCGAGGTTTTTGCACTTTTTGCATTGCTTTTCGGTGCCGCATTCGGCGGATTTTTTGCCGGAAAGCTGTCAAGTCCGACAGCGGCTATAATCAGCGGAGCTTTTTATTTGCTTTTGATATGGCTTATATCGCTGTTTTTGCGCGGTGAGAGTGTACCATCGCCGATAATTCAAGCGGTGATATATCTTTTATGTATGCTGCTTTCGTTTTTATCCGGACTTGTATCGACAAAATTTGCCGACAGAAAAAAATCGCCTGTCGCAAGGCGCAAAAGAGCGTTGAGACGCTGATATTCAAATTATTGAGGACTTAAAAATGGTACATAAGTTTAAATTCGGAGTACATAGGTTTTTATTCGATAGTGAAAGCGGATATACATATGAGGTCGATGAGCTTGGATATAAAATGATAGATTATATCGAGCTGCCGATGGCAAAGGATTGTCCGTCTGCGCTCAGATACGATCTGGCAAAATATGATAGTGATGCGATCTCAAGAGTATATTCAGAGTTGAAAGCTCTGTCGGATGAAGGAAAGCTTTTCGCTCCGGCAAAGCCGATGGAAACTTCGGTATCTGAAAAAAAGGCTGCCGCGATGGTAGCTGACACAGCCGAAGGTGTTGTTATAAAAAGCATTCCGAACGGAGAAAATGATGTCGTGGCATCTGTCGAGGAACTGACACGTGAGGCTAAGCTTTCGCTCAAAGCCGGTAAGGGAACTATATTCGCAGGAGTCGATAAATTTGAGCATAGCTTTGAGCAGTGTGCTGACTGCCATGCAAGGCATCTATGTTCACTTGAAATGCCCGGAAAAGCCGTATGCGAATATGAAAGACTGAGAGTTGATTGTGAGCTTGCCGCAAAGGCTCTTGGACAAAAATGCTCTTTGTGATCAAAAAAATGAGTCTGCATTCTTGTTGCAGACTCATTTTTTACTGTTTAGCTTGTTGCTTTTTGAAAATCAAGATAATTTGTCAACGATATTCTTTATAGCACCTTCAACTGCCGTTCTGTTGCTCTCGATATCGGAAGCGGCTACTAATTTACCTTCGGCAAATTTATACCAAACGAATCCGTCACGGATATAGTTTGTAAAGAAGGTATCGCCCCAGTCGTATACACGATTCTCCATTATAAGGTCGAGTACCTTAGCTGATTGGCTGTCGCGGACATACTTTGCTTTCAGAGCTATCTCATAGTACACAGGAATTACCGAATTGTAGGATTCACACGCCAGTGCTTCCATCATAGCTCCGGCAAAGCCTGTGTCCTCTATCGTTACCGGGATGAAATATGGGCAACCGCCCTCAACACGTGAATAATAGCTTGTCTGCGTTTCGTCATATTTGGGATAAGGTATTATGCCGTAGTCATCCTTCATGTTTCGGTATTCAGCTCCGAATGGAGTGGAAAGTGCGGCATCTGCAAACAGTGCCTGTCCGTTTGTAAACAGCTCGGTGTTGGCTGTATAGTCTGATGAAGCCTGTATATACCAAGCCGAGCCGCCCCATGATATGTCATATGCCTTTTGAATGACAGACAGCATACGTTCGTTAGCCATTGTAAATTCCGGCAGATCATCGTCATTTTTCTCGATGGAAACACATCCTGAGGCTATCCAGAAGCACGGAGAAACCTGCTTAGGATATGCGGCAAAGCCATAGCGGTCAGACTTGTCCATCTGTGTATCGCCGTTCAGATCATCTGTAGCTGCCAATGCGTATTCACCGAATTTGTCTATCGTCCAGCTTCCGTCTTCAACGAGATCATACGGAGATATGAGCTTAAGATCTTCAACTAACTGCTGATTAAATAACAGTACGTGGGTGAAGTCGTATGTTGTCATGCAAATATCGCTGTAAGCGAGTATCTGCTTTTTGCCGAGTGTCAGGCAACTGTTTAGATACTGATTCCAATACGGCTTTGAAAGATCGATATTTTCGACTTCATCGGCAGACCACAGCATTCCTTCGCTTGCAAATGTCAGTGCCTCACGGTCGATCAATGAGATCAGATCATAAGCATCATCGCTTGAAAGTATCGTATTTCGTGCTTTTTCGGTGGCATCTATCCACATTGCAAGCTCTTCAGTCATCGTTATTCCAAAGCGTTCCATGACTTTTGCATTACGCTCGTATTTTGCATCATCGAGCACATCTCCGGTGGATTCTTCTACAAGAAGAGGAGATGAATATGTATTTTCGGTCGTGAGTATTCGAAGCTCTCTTCCTTTAAAATCCAAATCAGCAGGAAGATTGTCAATTACTTTGACTTCTTCGGGCTCTGTGACGGCTTGTATGACATCATCAGACTCTGTAACGTTGGGGGGATTTTGTTGCGAAGATGTGTCTTCGCATCCTGCGACGAATACAGCCGTCAGAAGTAGCATTGAGAGTGCGCGTTTTGTTTTCATAATGATTCCTCCATGTATTTTTTATTTAAATTTTTTCAAATATTATCATTCCGTTCAGCGGAATATCAAACGGCTTTGGTATAGAGTTGAGTGTGATATTTCCTTGCTCGATTTCGTTTCCCATACAGTCAAGTATCAGATATTCTGAAGCGTATTCTGTTTTGGAACCGATATATATAGGCTCACGTGTGTATGCGTTTACCACATATGCTTTTTTTGATACCTCGTCAAATACGATCATGCCTTCGCCGTACAGTGCGGTAAGCCGTTCCTCTTTGTTTCGAACAGTGACTTTAGAATAATTCGAGTAGCAGTGCGATGGCTCAAAGCTGCTTTTTTGCAAAAGCGCACGTTTTTCACTCATGAAGTTGATGTAGAATTTAAGCATTTTTTTCTGAGCTTCGCTTATCCTGTCAAAGCGAACCGAGATCTGCGGAGTCGAAAAAAGTACATTTGTAAGCTGAAATGCTGAGCTTTCGGGAGCTTCGCCCTCAATGATCTGTATCATATCGGAATGCACGGCGATATTTGTGTGAAGGCGCAGATCGATCGTATTGACGCGATTGGTCAGAAAATCCTGTGCGCAGTCTGCACTTCGGATGATATTCGCTGAACTCAAAATATCAGGTCCTGTGTAGCCTTGACGGTATTCTATGAGCGGAGTTTTTGAAAGCTCTTCAAGCCTTATCTTTATATTTGTGACCAGATCACGTACAGCTTCGTTTACCGAGCAATAATCACGTTCTCCATCCGGCTCGCAGTCTCCGCCGTGTATGCTGTCTATGAAATCGAGCTTCAGACCGTCAAAGCCGTAGTCGGATATTATCGCACACATATCACGGTAGAGCGAAGAACGCACGATAGGATAACGTGGGTCAAGTATATACGCTTTGATCCCATCATTCTTATAGAGATAATTGTCTTTGTAGAGCTTTGCCGAATGCGTTGAAAATCCGCTCATACCCGGAGCGACCCAAAGAACAGCCTTCATTCCGAGCGAATGAATATCGTCAACAAATTTTTTGAAATTCGGAAATTTTTCCTTGTTAGGTCGCCAATCTCCTGCGTGCGAGAAGCAATCGGTAGTTTGGGGCGTTGCCCAGCCGTCATCAATAAAGACCGTCCCAAACCCGAGTTCTGCCGCTTCCTTGCATTGAAGAAGTACGTTGTCAGCATCAATATCGCGATGGAAAGAATACCATGTCGAATAAACCGGATCGTATACACAGTCTGGAATATTTAAATTTTCGCATTTAAGCTCAGTCCACCAATTCGATACATCGCGTATTGCTTCGTAATACGGTCGATCTGAGCGATCTGCAAAGACCTTAAATGATATGCTGTCAGCTTTTATTCCAACGGGATTTGCGGTAAAGCGCAGCATACGGCAATCTTCGTCTATTCCGCTTTGAATATTCCACGATGTGAAGGTATCATCTATAGCGACAGTAAGCAAATTTGCATCATCCGAGCGATAGTATGAGTATATCGGCGCATTGCTCACATATGAGCTGCTTGAAAAACTGCACCAAGTTTGCTTGACTCCGCGGTTGTATTGATAGGACTGTGGAAACCATCGCCCGACCGCCTCGTTGGCATTTGCCGTTAAGGTTATCTTCATATGAGAAAGATCGAGCTCTTCATTGCTTTTTACGGTTATCGTATATATTTCTGCATTGCCGCGAAGGCTTTTTTCTATTCCTATCGGAACGCTTTCCGGCAGTCCGATAACATTAAATTCAAGTTCTTTCAAAATCTTTTCCTCAAAATTCAAATAATATTATTGCATTTTTATTTTGCGTATGCTATAATTATCATGAGCTTGTGTAACAATTATATCACAGCAATCGGAAATTATAAAGTAATAAAACGGACAAATGCAATAAGAAAAGAGACATATATGAAGCTTACGAACTACAATGAAAAGCTGAATCTTTTGAATCTTGGTGCGCAGAATGATTTTTTGGACATTCGAGCTGTCGGAACAGTCGAACCGGATGAAAATTATCAGAGCGGCGATATTCCGATAGGATATACTCTGATTGAATTTATAATGAGTGGAAGAGCAAGGATACTTTATAACGATGAGATCAGCGAAATACAGCAGGGAGATCTTTTGATATTTTCGCCTGAGGAAAAATTTGAATATGAATGTGACCGAAAGCATCCCCTACACAAATATTGGTTTGTCATACGCGGACGATATTTGGATAGCCTGATCTCGCTTTATAGGATAAACGATAGTTTGACTGTCGTAAGGTCATCCGAGTGCTGTAATATAATGGAAAGTATAGTGCATTTCATCTCTGAATTCGGCATACATGAAAAGAAGCTGTGCCATATGCTGCTCGATCTTTTCGATGCGGCATACGGCATAAATGCAGAGCCGGAGACTCCGCTTCCCGAGCAGATACGCTGTGTGCTTAACCGACATCTTGAAAAGCCGATAAAGGTTTCGGACGTAGCCGCGTATTTTTGCCGCTCACCGAGACATATCGAGCGTGTGTTCGAAGGTGCATTCGGAATGACAGTGCATAAATATCTGCTCGAACAGAGATTTGCCGCTGCGTGTCTCGAACTCAGACGCACAGATGAAATGATATATGTTATTGCCGAACGGTTTCAGCTCGGAAGTCCCGGATTCTTTGCCAAAGAATTTCGAAAGCGTTTTTGCATGACACCGAATGAATATCGTAAACGATTTAAAAACGGTTCTATGATAAGTGATACTGATATAAATATCGAAACTATTTATGACTATGTGCCGTATGTAATGCCGAAATGATAATTTTTGTTTGTGGCTCGTTGATTAAGGTTTAAATGCAATACTTTAGCAAAAACGGGACATACCTCAAACTAAAAGAAATGAGCACGGTTAAATTCCGTACTCACAAGTCTGAAGACAAATATTTAATATTCGTTCGTGATCAGCGGAAAATATATCGGTTAGATGTAATAGTATAATAATCTCCGTTAAAAAATGTGTGACTTAGTTTGCACAGGCAATGTGAATACCGGTATATTTGGCGAGAATACGCTGAAAAACATATAATCAGCTAAACAGAAAATCAGCAGACGCTACTAGCTGAACTCCGGATAAAACCGTGTCTAACAGCAACTTCACGTCTGCTGATATAATATTATATCACGCTTAGCTGAAAATAATATTGATGAAAGTAACAGTGAAATATTCGTTTACAGGATCATTACTCACAATGACAAGGCGAAAGGAAAAAATAAAAGTTTGTTTCTGCGTAGCTTTTGATATTGCACTTTCATAAAACCGGCAGAGCTATATCTGATATAAAAATAAAAGAACAGATATTAAATATCTGTTCTTTTATCACGTTTGGTGAAACGGGCGATTGGATGTCCGAACTATTTGCCATATATTCGATTTCTTCGGTCGTGGGGATGTCTATCGGCTTGTCGTCAAAGGTAAGAATCAACTTAATATGGTCATCGTAAACAAATATCGCTTTGACAAGTCCGTCGATCAAGCGTTCCTTGTTTTTCTCGAATCTCAGATCAAGATCACGGAACTTATGCAGCGTGAACAGAATGAAATCCTTTGTGATCTTTGGACGTTTATCTTCCTCAACTTGGATATTCCATTTAATCTTTTCTTCCTCCGCTTCAAGCTCCTCCAATCGAGTCTTGGTGGAGCGAGTAACAACGCCTTTTTCGATAGCCATCATAATGTTGTCGATTGAAGATTGAACATCTTTTATTTGAGCCTCAAGAGCGAGGATCATTTCGTCATCTTCATTTAGGAGAGCCAATACATCATCTGCCATATCATTCAGCAGCTTATCGTTAT
>CAZRVL010000001.1:0-104956 GCA_964603455.1 uncultured Lachnospiraceae bacterium | reverse complement strand
GGGCTTTTTCAAAAAAAATTATATTTTTTTTGATTTTGTGAAATTGTACATATAATTCTGGAAAACACATATCAGCTTTTGACGTTTTGATACTTGAAAAAATCCTCGAATTGTGATAAAATTTTATTGTCGGCAAATAATATGTCGGCAGAGTACAGAGTAGATCCTGATGCGTATAGTGTTCCGTGGACGGGGAGTTGTCACGGGAACGAAAGATGATTTTCATCTGCGGTATCAGTTTCGCATCCCGCTGTTGCATAATAAGAGTTTTTAATATCCTCCTAATATGCGGCAATGTCGGAATGCTGCATTTAAGGAGGTATTTTTTATGCAGAAAACCAACGGCATTCCCCAAAAGGCAGACCACCGAATGAAGGCGCGTGTGCTTACGACCTGCGCACTTTTGAGTGCGGCAGCCATAATCTTGTCACGTCTGATAATTCCGATGCCGAATGTCACGACGCGATTTTCGCTTGAAGCTATCCCATATTTTTTGGCAGGAATGTTGTTCGGTCCTTTACCGGGAGCACTTGTAGGAGCGGCATCCGATGTTATCGGCTGCTTGTTTTCTGGATATGGCTTTAATCCGCTTTTTTCGATACCGCCGATACTCTACGGTCTTACATCCGGAGTGTTCAGACGTTTTATTGCAGATAAGCCAACGATGTTCAGAATAGGACTTGTGTTCAGCATTCCGGTCATATTGGGGTCGATATTGTATCAAAGCTGGGCTTTGGCATTCGTGTACGGCGGAAAGGCATTCGAATCGTTTTTCATTACTAAGCTTTTGACACGCTCAGTACAGTTTGCGGCGACATGGCTTGCGGAAACTATTATAGTCTATATACTTATCAAGTCGAAGATATTTGAGAGATCTCATCTGGTAAATCCAAAAAAACAAGAAAATTAAAATCATAAAATTAAACAAACCTCTGCAATCGGAGAGAAAGGAAGCTTTCGAGCATCGAAAGCTGTGGTCAAAAATATGAATTACGATGAAGCACTTGAATATATACATTCTGTAAGCTGGAAGGGAAGCGTTCCGGGACTGGAGCGGATCAACGCGCTGCTCGATCTTATCGGTCATCCCGAAAAAAGCTGCCGATTTATACATATTGCCGGAACTAACGGCAAGGGGTCTACCTGTGCCATGCTGGCTTCGATACTTCGAAAGGCAGGGTATCGAACCGGACTCTATACTTCTCCATACCTTATAAATTTTAATGAACGTATCGATGTTGACGGCGAAATGATAGGAAATGATGAACTCTGTGAAGTCACAGAATTTATAAAGCCGTATGCGGATTCGCTTGGTGACAAACCTACCGAATTTGAACTCATCACCGCAATAGGTTTTGAATATTTCAAGCGGAAAAAGTGCGATATAGTTGTGTGTGAGGTCGGTATGGGCGGAGAATTTGACGCTACCAATGTGATACCTGTACCCGAGGCTGCGGTAATATGCAACATAGGTCTTGATCATACAGCGATATTGGGTGATACTCTTGAAAAGATCGCCGCAACCAAAGCCGGCATAATCAAGCGCGGATGTGATGCCGTCATATACCGTTCGACCGACTCGGTAGAAGCTGTCATTGAGGATCATTGTAAAAATGTCGGTGCAAGACTCCACAAAGCCGATTTTGAAGCAATAGTTCCGAAAAGCTCAGATCTTTTCGGTCAAACATTTGACTTTAAGGAGTATAAGGAATTGAAGCTTCCGCTTCTTGGCGAGCATCAGCTCGACAATGCGGCAGTTGTTTTGACGGCTGTAGATGTTCTGCGCGAAAAGGGATGGCGGATAACTGAACAGAATATTCGCGATGGACTGAGCGATGTCGTATGGCACGGACGTTTTGAGATACTGCGCCGTGATCCGCTTTTTATAGTTGACGGCGGACATAATCCGCAATGTATAGAGGCACTTGTAAAGAGCGTGAATACCTATTTGTCAGATCGTGAGATCACCGTTTTGACCGGAGTTCTCGGCGATAAGGACTATCATTGTATGTATAATGATGCTGAAAAATTTGCAAAGGAATTTATAACTGTGACTCCGGGCAATCCTCGTGCATTGAGTTCAGAGGAACTTTCCGAATATCTTAAAGGTTTTAATAAACCGGTAACTTCATGTGATAGCATTGAAGATGGTGTCAAGACCGCGCTGAAAAATACAGATAAAGGCGGAGTAATACTTTGCTACGGTTCGCTGTATATGCTTGGTGAGGTTTATGCTGCGGTGGATAAGCTGATGCCGAAAAAATAAAAATCCGGCGGAAGAGATAATGTACTCTTCCGCCAATTTTACTTTATAAAAAGCATAGCTGCGATCTGTGCCGCAGCTGCACGGGTAATGACATCATACGGTGCTAAGGATATTTCATTCCCTGTCGCTTTTCCGCGAAGTACACCTACAGATCTTAGTCCTTCCATTGATGCACGCGCCCATGTCGGTATGCTGTCATCGGTTGAAGCCGATACACTGTCTGATGTTGAAATATTTCCGAGCTTTGCAACTATGACTGCCGCTTCGGCACGGGTTATCTGATTGTTCGGGCAAAAGCACATTTCACCGTCTATCTCTATACCCGAAATTATTCCGAGTGTCTCGGCGAGTGCTATGCTTCCTTTGTATTCATCCGGTATCGACTCATCGTCCGCAAAGCAGGTATTCTGGGTAGAAAATCCGCTGTATCCTGCCGCATTCATCATGAAATCGAGAAATTCGGCGCGCCCCATCGGTGCATCAGGATAAAAGTATTCTCCGCTTTCAATTATACCGGCGCGTCTGCATGATATGACTGCCGCATTTGCCCAATGTCCTCTGAGGTCTGAGAATATTTCAGTACTGCTTGGTGTATCGACATTCATTGAGACCTTTACGGTATTCGAAGCTGCACCGTAACGGTCTACCGCTCGCACAGAAAAGCTGTCTTTTCCGCTGTAATCCTCGTTTGGAGTATAGATATAATATCCGAGTGATGAGTCGGTGAATAAAAGCTCTCCGTGTGACGGATAGGATACTATCTCAAATTCAAAGCTGTCATCGTTCGGGTCAGCGGCATTTATTGAACCAAAGGTCTGTATTCCGGAATATACACCGGTATTCATTTCATTGGGCTGAGTTATGATCGGAGCTGAATTTATTCGGTCGAGTGCGAATATGTCAAATTCATATTTTGTTCCGTAACGATTTGAGCCTAAGCAAAATTCGAAATTTGTTTCAAGCGTGCAATTCGCGGTCGGAACGAATCGCAGTGACGAGATGTTGTTTTTGGAGATCGTGTCGCCGGGTTTTACTTCTAAAGACCCAAGCTTCAATATTCCCATTTCACGTGGCGGAAGAGATACTATGGTTATCTTAGAGAGGTTTTCGAGTCCGAGCCCGTCTCGGAAATCTTCAGTGGTGAATGATATGTCCGAGCCTGCGACTCCAGTCTTTATAAGTGTGAGATCCTGAGCTATGACCTGCAATCCGGGAGAGATCGGTGCATCGGCGGCAGACAGGGCAGAGGCAGTCGGGAAAAGTGTGAATGCAGTCAAGAGCACCTTAACTACTTGCTTTATAAACATAAATATTTCCTTTCTTTGTTATATATCGTTTGGCGGCAAGGTTTGTAAGCCGTTCACGCTGATATTTTTGACTGCTGAAAGGAAACTTATACATAAAAAAGAACTTTTCGGAAATATCCGAAAAGTTCGATTTTTATCTGAGTCTTTTAACTATCACATCGCATACCGCAGACAGAGCCTTTGAAATAGTATCATCCGATCCGAGCTTCTCGGCATACGCTGCGAGTTCTACAGCATAAGTTATTTCATCTATATCGGTTACAGAGATCGATGAGGCTATTTTTGCTGACAGCTCACGCGGAGTGTCGCTTGCTTCGAGAGAGGGGGTGATCTCGCGGAGTAAGCTTATCATTACCATATACGAATATGTCAATTTATCTTTATTGTTTTTTCGTGCCGAAAGCTCTGACTTAAATGCTCGCAGATTGATTGAAGAGCTATTAGTTATAAATTGAGTGTTTATTGAGCTTTTCGGTGCTGTCATTATCTCAAGCTCATCCTTATAGTTTATTTCATTTTCTGGCAGATACGGTTCTCTTCTCATAAAAAATGATATAAGCGATTCGAACCATTCCTTGATCGTTTCGATGAACAAGCTCAATCTTCCGCTGCGCATAAGGACAATAATAAATATTATAGAGATGACGATATATATCACACCTATTACCATAGAACCGCCCAAAAGCTCGTTCCCTTCAAAGACCGCATTGCTTATATCCGCGCTTTCAAGCCGTTCGGGTCTTTCGTAGCTTTTTGTGCTTTTGAGAGCATTCCAAACTATCAGAAAGAATATAAATTTCAAAATGTACCAAATACCGCCAATCACGAAGAAAGCAATACCGCCGAGCAGGGCAGAGCCGATCAGCCAGAGTAGTGTTATCTTCATGTCATATATACGCGCATATTTTCCGATCTTTGAGACAGTCGGTGCATTGCTTTTTCTGACTATGACATTTTGATTTAATATTATAGCCGCGCAGACTATATAGCATATAAAAAATATTCCGAGATATATACCGAATTGTCTTGCGATCTCTTCGGCGACTGATACGGTTATTGTCAAGAAGCAGAGAAAATATATGCAAGTCGATGTAATAACACGCTTTACAGACATCATTTGACTGTATGGAATAAATGCGCTGCGTATTCCGAGTGCTGCCATTATAAAAGATATGACTGTACAGACTAATGGCTGTAGTGAATATTCATCAAAGCTGCTCAAAAGACCGTCAAGCATAAGCCTTCTGAAATATTCATACCACAGCGATTGAGAGAGGATTATTCCTATTGAGCATATGATTATCACAGGCAGCGCGTGTGGAAGACTAAAATAATGCGAAGAGCCCTCCCATGAATTATCCTGAACACGCTTTTTCCCGGCTGCGGCAAGTGTGAATGACTGTATAATTAAAGCGATAAAGTACCATATCGCGGGCAGAAATATCATTTTATGCGGAATATAGGATCCACCGAGTAAAAACAACACTATAGCCGAGTTGATTCCCAGTCCCCAAAAGCATTGTCCTGTCGCACTTATCACTTCACAAAGTCGGTCTACCGGGTCTTCTGTGATACTCTTAAAAATATTTGACAGCCGAGCGAAGAAATTTTTTATCACCATGCTCCCTCCGTCCTGTATGAATCGAAATAAGTTCGGTAAAATACCTTTATGCCTTCAGGGATCTGAGTTATGCCGCGGTTGGAGGTTGTAACATAAAATATTACATCTATACCGAGCTTTTTCATTTGATCGTGGAACACCAACATACGCCCATCAAGTACGGATGTTATAAATATCAGGTTTTCATTTTCAGAAAAAATATGTGGATGCTCAACGATATAGTCGAGCAGCTTTTCGGCGGGCATTGAAAACTTCATTTCAAGCATAGCAAGTGTACGCATTGCATCAAGTGTGCCGAATTTTCCCACAAATGGTTGAGTTATCAGTATCTTCGAGCCGATCTCATCAGTCGAGGCGATGTTATCATTGCCAACAGCCTCAGGCGGAGTATTGGCTATGAGTCTAACGGGAACATTTTCGTTTGCGAATCTTTCGAGCAGCGAAGCTGCGACTGTTATATTGTACTCGATAAATTCCGGATTCTCAGGAACTTCATCTCCGCGCTCTATTATCTGCGAGCACATATTGATGACTACGTTTGATTGCAGCTTTTTCATGTACTCTTCGATATTTACCATAAGCTTTCCGTGCGATGCCGTGAGTTTCCAATTTATTTTGTTCATAGGATCATGATCGGTATAGTCGCGCACACCGCAGCGCAGCATTGAGTCTGTGAGCAGGCTTCGCCTTGCTATAATATCACCGGATAAGCATTGTAATGATGAAAAATCGCGTTCGAGTTCCACAGAATGTGGCAGCACGGTAACTGTTGTAGAGCTGCTCTTTGGTACTTCAAGTGCAAAAGAGATCGGATTAAAGCCGGTCAGATCATTCGAGACCAACATTGCATTGCCGAGTGAATAGACTCCTCGCTTTTTACAGTTTATTCGCCAGCGTCGTCTTATTCGCTGTCTGCCCTTCATTACGAAGGTACTGTCAACGCTGCCGACAAATTCATCTACGGCTTTTCCGTTTTCAAATCTTGCAAGCCTGAATGCAAGACCGATCGGGAGATTTGTTGAGATCTTTATGAACGGCACAGGCAAGAGTTTGTTGTTTGTCAGCTCCTCATACATATACAGATCATCTCCTACCGTTACCTCTGACGAATCGAGTGAGACCTTGTATTCGAGCGATTTGAAGGTATATTTTTTATATACAAATTTTTGCAGAAGATAAAGCACTGCCACCGTTATCAAGGCAACTGCAAATAACATATCAGTTCACCGGAACGGGTATCGAATCAACTATATAGTCGATTATGTTTTCGTTTGCATCGGATATTCTTGCGGTCGATTGGGAACGCGAGATTATGCGGTGTCCGAGTACAGGAGCGGCAACTGCCTTTACATCGTCAGGAAGCAGATAATCACGTCCGCTTATTGCAGCGTATGCCTGTGAGGCATGGAGCAGAGCAAGAGTTCCGCGTGGTGACACACCTATGCGTATGCGTTCATTTTCACGTGTTGCGGTAGAGATATTGACGATATAGTCGGCTAATTTTTCACTGATATGGATATTTCTCACCGTTTCCTTCGCAAAGATAATATCTTGTGTTGTACATACCGCATCGAGCGATTCGAGCGGACTTTTCAAAATATGCCCGATCAATATGTCCTTTTCGGCAGACTTACTTGGGTATCCGAGCGATAATTTCATCAAAAAACGGTCTATTTGAGCTTCTGGCAGCGGAAATGTACCCTGTGATTCTATCGGGTTTTCTGTAGCTATCACGAAGAATGGTTCTTCGAGACTGTAAGACACTCCGTCAACCGATACACGATGTTCTTCCATAGCTTCGAGCAGAGCGGATTGAGTTCTCGGAGTCGTGCGGTTTATTTCATCGGCTATGACGATATTCGAGAATATTGGACCCTTTCGAAATACAAATTCGGAATTTTTCAGGTCAAAGTAATTTATTCCGGTTATATCGCTCGGCAAAAGATCAGGTGTAAACTGTATGCGCTTCGATACACCGCCTATAGAACGCGCTAAAGCACGTGCCAGAGAGGTCTTTCCCGTACCAGGAATGTCATCGAGAAGCACATGACCTCCGGCGAACAGCGATACAAGTATGAGCTTTATTTTCTCATCTTTACCGTATATTACCTTTGAGATATTGGCAGTCAGATCGTCTGCGAGAGTTTTAACGTTCATAGCTATTGTCCTTTCGATTTTTATAGGGTAAGATAATTATATCATACGTTCATATGATTGTCAATAGCAATGCAATAAAAAATTAGGAAATTTCGATTTTATTTGAATTTTCTATTGCAATTTTTGAGAAAAGGGTGTATAATATATATGCAGTTTACACCGAGACTGCGAATATTCAACGAAAGGAGCTGGTGTTAAAATGATCAAATACAAGGTGATTTTGGCGTAACCTCGGGTTGAAGACCTTCTTCGGAAATTCTTTTCGAAGAAAAGAAGCGATCCGCGAGTTATGCCGCCTCGCGGAAGACTGTGAAAAAGCGGTCTTCCGTGAAGTTCGAACATAACGAGAGGAGAGCGCAAATGGCGTATAAAAACGCAAGGGATATTTTGCCCTGTGAGCTTATAGAGGAAATTCAGAAGTACATAGACGGAGACCTGCTCTATATCCCAACTAAGTCGGATAAAACAGAGTGGGGGATAAGAAGCGGCGCAAAGCAAAAATATGCCGAGCGCAATCATGCGATCCGCGAGCAATATCGTTCAAGTGTATCGATAGAAGAACTTGCGAGACTGTATTTTCTCTCGACCGACAGCATAAAGAAAATAGTCTATGGTTCATCCGAGACTCGTAATAAGCAGGCTCAATGATGGACATAAGACTAAACCGGAGACTTTATCTTAAGTTTCCGGTATTTTTTATCGAAGTATCATAGATTATGGCTCACAACGCATAAATATCAAGTATTCTACGCGGATGTGTTATTCGTAAAAAATATTAAGAAGAATAAACGATGCCAAAGAAACTTTAAAAGAAATGACTCCGCATATTTTGTATGCGGAGTCACAATTTTATTTTTCAAAGCTCATACGTATAACCGAAATACAGGAATATTCGCTCAATTTTTCAGGTTCATCTGTAAAGACCTTGCAATCTGCGGTTCTCACTCCGTCTCCGGTATCGAATACCAGAGCGGCGAGAATAATATCCTTATCGGCAGTTATTTCTATAACTTCACCATCTTTATAGGCTGTAAAAGAGTACCCGTTTGCTTGTTTTGGAAGCTCGAAATAATTAATATCCGCTGCGATTGCGTCGTCTGTATCAATCTGGATGCTCAGACCTTTTGTACCATCAGAGTTGTTCATATCTATCAAAAAAGAAATATCTATTTCCTTTACGATACTGTCTGCTTCGAGCGGATCACTTTTTACACATTCGCCGTTTTGCCAAAGCTCGGAGGTGATGACAGCCTTGCTGACAGTATTTCCGATATTCATTTCATAGGATATATATTTTTTATTGTGTATCGCGGTATTTAAGATATTAAATTTTAATGTATCCTGCTTATCCGAGCATCCGAATAAGGAGATTAACAGTACAAGTATAAGGAATATCGATCTTTTCATTAAAATCTCTCAGTTTATTTTTGTTAAAAATAATTGCTCAAATTTTCAATAAAGCATAAAGCTCTTGAATTGTTCAATCGTTGCTTTGTCAACTCCGCATGACAGAAAATGATTTTCTGCCTTTTCGCTTGCTGTGTTTCCTTCGAGCTTATTAAAATCCTCAAGAAAGCTCTTGCACAGATTTTCGGAGTTTCTTGAGCGTGCTCCCCATATAGACAATGTGGTTATCTCATAGTCATCGATCAAGTCCTCATATGATTGACCGAGCAACGCACAGATCAAAAACGCAACAGTGCCGGTTCGGTCAGCTCCGCCCCAGCAGTGAAAATATATCGGATAGTTTGATTTATCCGAAAGATATTCAAGGATCGCTTTCGACATTTCGGGTTTTGTGAACCATTCGCTGTATGGCACTACGGGGATGTTGATGTAGTTTCCATTGTAAACGTCTTTTACGATCTCGCTGGTGCCTCTTATATCCAAAACCGATTTTATCTTAAGCTGTTCGCGCATTGTGCGAAGTCCGCTTTCAGTGATCTCAACGTGCGAATTCATCTCGCTTCCTCGGTAAAGCATACCCTGCTTTATGCGCTTTCCGTCTGTAGTTATTCTTCCTCCGCAGTCACGAACGTTAGTCAAACCATCGATCCTTATAAATCTCGGATAAATATCCTCAGTTTCAAATGTTCGGATCTCGGATATATCATCACCGTACAAAACACGCCAGAAATATTTTGTTCCGCATTTCAAGTTATCTATATTGCATTCGTTGTTTTCACTGAAGGAGATAGTTTCTTCGAAATCTTCACTTTCGGAGAGCTGAAGGAGCGCGTTACCGTCTGCTTCCCATTTGAATTTGATCGTTTCGGGAAAGCTGCAATCTTTATTCGTTCCCTTTTTCAAATCCAAATAGTCGATCGTTCCGACGTTTTTATTGCTTCGATCCATTGCAAGATATTTTAACTGTGTTTCGGTCAAAAGACTCAAAGTTTCGCCGTTTTCGGGCTTGATCAATTTTATCATATTCAGCTCCTGCAAGCTATAAAAAGCTTTGATTAGATTTATTTTACAAAGTAAGAGCATCGACTTTGTGAGAATTTTTGTCAATACATCTTAACAGCCTGCACACGAATAAAATATTCGAGTACAGGCTTTTGAAAAGTCTCAAAGCAGCTTATCTGTAATAATTATTTCTGTTGCCGTTTTGATCCTGTGGTGGGATATTCCATTGTGAAGTTCCTTGATTTGGGGTATTCATATTGCGGTTTTGATTCATAGTCTGCATTCTGAGCTGCTCACGGCGCATACGGTCGCGCTGTGCGCGTCTTTGACGGCGGATACGCTCTGCTCTGATATAAAGTGCGATATATGCCAAAACAGCGAGTATGACTATCGTCAGCAATACCTTCAGCAAAACTCCGAAGAAGGATATGCTCTTTTTTGTATGCAGAGTAACACTTTTGAGCCAGATACCGTAATCGCCTTCGGGAGATTCAGCATCCGGTGCTTTGATCCAGAGCTTGAAATTGTCGATATTTCCGTCTGTAAGCTCTGCGAAATCCTTTATATTGAAGCTGATGGTCTGCATCTCGTTAGGCTTCAAAAGCACTTCTCCTTCGAATACAGAGGCATTCGTTTCAACATCGCCATCGTTTTGCATACGCAGCTTTACATTCATTCCGGCAACGTTCTCGGGAGCTTCTACCATAAGTTCAAGTGTTATATATCGAGCGTCAAGCAGTGCTTCGGGATCGCTTATGACAGTTCCTATACCGACATATTCGGTCGGAATATCCGCCGAGCGTGCATAAAGCATAGTTCCTTCACTTTCGCTCATTGAATCAAGCTCGACATATTTGAAATTGTCGGTGGGATAAAATTTACATATACTTCCGGCAGTCAGATCGAACAATATTTTTTCTCCGAAGCCCTTTTCAAATTCGCTTTCATCTGTGCGTTTGGAGGTCGAAACGGTTCTTATATTGAACTGATCATATTTCACGTTGTCGGGCATGAACAAGCTGAATCCACCGCTTCCGACAAGTGTTTTGACAAATGCTGTAACATCCGCACTTTTTTCGGTATCTATCTGAGAGAATACGGTGTGTATCGTTTTCTTGGCGAGCGGGAATTGAACGTTTCCGTTCATAGCCGTCCAAAGACCATAATATAATCCTTCTGTGGAATGATCGACCTGTCTGTGCCAAATAAATGCGTCAATATCTTCATTTTGAGCTGCTGCATAGTATGCAAGTGCATATGCCGCAGCCTGCATGGACTGTGAATCATTGCTGTCAGGATCGCCGCTGACACCGAATTCACCGATTATGATATTTCGGACTTGACCATTTAAGGTCATCTCATTCGAGTGCATATATTCGGTAAGCACGCTTAGGTTTTTCATAGTCACGAACAGAGTCGAATCGGATGATGTAGCATATTCGTCAAGCCAGAATTCCGTGAGAGCTTTATCCGATGGATAGGGGGTTATCGAAAGACCCCAGTTTATATCCCCGGAATTGCGTATCGCCGATGCGAACAGATCAAGGTATTCCTTGGCTGACCAATCGACAGAGCTGTCTGCCACAGCTCCAACCTCTGTTGAAGCGGAGTTCCAGTTATTTCCGAGCGAAATGAATACTCTACCGTTCGAATAATGCGAGAGCATTGCGGAATATGCGACGCGGAATGCGGTCTGATATGAATATACACTTGTCGAAAGCGATGAAGCACCTGCATTGTTCGAATAGCGTCCGTCATTGAGCTGGAAGCCCAATGTGAAATTGGGTACGAAGCCGTATGCGTGATCCGGACGTGTATAGCGTGATGCCGTATAGTCGAGAAATGCCTGGAAGTTTTTCATAGCGGTCTCGTTGCGTGTATTGAGTGCATAGGACTGTGCATCAGATGATACAGAATCATAATAAAAGCTCTTTACGACCTCTGAGGCATTTTCGTCCGGAGCTGTCAGTATGAAATTGAAATATACATTCATTCCAGAATCGGTGAGAGATTTTACCTTGTGATCAAGACTCTCAAGCTTTGCACGGTTTATGTAGTAAGTCTGTCCGCTGTAGACAAAAGAGGCTGCCGAATCATTGTTTTCGCCGATTATGTATTCGTTTATCGGGATGTTTATCGAAGTGTGGCGAACACCGAGCTCCTGAAGATCGGGTATGACCTGTGCTTGAATACCTTTTTTGCTCTTTGTCGTTGGATATGCTTCGGTATTTTCGGCAAGCTGTTCGACATTTTCGATATATTTCGCGCTGGTTACTATAGAATATGAGCCGTCAGACAGCTTTTCGGCGACCAAAAATTTTGAATATAACCGATTGGCGTTGCCGTTTATATAGGTTAGCGATACCTTTGCTTCCTCGGAGACCTTGAACTGTGTAACAGGTTCGATGAGCGAAAGCTCGGATGTAGATTGCCACGGCGAAAGTTCGAAGACATATAATGTCTCGTTTTTGTGTTCCTTGGCATATTCCTTTTCAAGGGTGATATTTATTGATATATCAGTTCCTTTTTTATTGAGAGTTATCGAGGTTATTTCATTTTTTGATTCCTTTGCCGCACTGAGCGGGACGATTAGTGTGATAATAAGAATAGCAACAAAAAGTACGGCACGGCGTATGGATATTGATTTTTTTAATTTTTCCATATATACGTTAAAAGGTCTCCTTTCTCGCCTTTTTCGAATTTTTATAAAATCATGGCTGAGCTGATCA
This sequence comes from uncultured Lachnospiraceae bacterium, assembly GCA_964603455.1. Lineage (GTDB taxonomy): Bacteria > Bacillota > Clostridia > Oscillospirales > CAG-272 > Flemingiibacterium. The sequence continues at coordinate 92,467 of CAZRVL010000001.1, read as the reverse complement.
AGGTATTGATACCTATTGCTCTCAGCACTATTATATCATACTTTTCGCAAAAAATCAATCTTTTCTTTGAAAAATGCCCACAAATTTTTTTATAATATTACAAAATACACTTGACAAATCTTCTGAATTGGTGTATAATATTGGTAGTTGGAACATATAAGTTTATGTGATAGTTGTACAAATGAAGCCATATCTTCGATCAATGATTATTATGTAAAGGAGATCATCAGGTAATGAAAAGAAAAACAGCTTTCATCCTATGTGCCGTTATGTTCGTTTGTATGATGGCGGTGGGTCTGTCTGCCGTTTCATATTCGGATAAGGCTCCTGAAAATATCGGAACGCTCATAGTCAAAAAGGGTGCGTCAAAATCTGATATAACCGAGTCAAATGGTTCTGTAGTCAATCTTGCCGACAACGGAGTATCGTTTTGTCCGAAGGCAGATTGTTGGGTCAGATATGAGTTCAATGCTGTGAAGTCCGGAACATATACATTCGTTGTCGAATATATAGCTCGTCCCGGAACAGATCGCGGAGTTGATTATGCGATCGATTCTACAGATACGTCAAAACGGGTATTTCTGGATCTTGAGCAGAATGAAGAAAAGCGTTATGCGGTGATCACCGAAGAGCTTTCAGCCGGAAAACACAGCTTCTATTTCTTCTGCCCGACAGGATTTGACGATTCTTCCCTGAAGAGCTGTGATGTCTACGGATGGTCGGCGTATTTTACAAAGGAAGCTTTAAGCACGATAGTTCTCGATGCTCCGGATACCGCGGATACTGCGGTAATAGGCGCAGTCGCTCTTGCGGTATCGGCAGGTGCGGCTATAATAGTTGCAAAGAAATACGGTCACTGACAAAAAGCTCTGTTCGATATGGCGAACAGAGCTTTTTATATACGAAAAGCCCCTTTCGTATTACCGAAAGAGGCGTTCGCATCAATTTTGATAAATATCTCACGCGGAATGAGACCGCCGAGATTAAAGCTGCTCCTTGACCTTGGAGCTCTTGCCGACTCTGTCGCGAAGGTAGTAGAGCTTTGCGCGTCTTACCTTACCGACTCTGATAACATCGACCTTTTCAACGTTCGGAGAATGTACAGGGAAGGTCTTCTCAACGCCTACACCGTAAGAAACACGTCTAACAGTGAAGGTCTCGGAGATACCGCCGCCGTTCTTTGCGATTACGGTTCCTTCGAACATCTGGATACGCTCACGCGAACCCTCTTTGATCTTGTTGTGAACGCGGATAGTGTCACCTACATTGATAACCGGAACATTTTCCTTGAGCTGCTCATTTGTTAAAGCCTTGATTAAATCCATTTTGGCTTCCTCCTTGAATTTTATTCAATCGTGGTAAGCATTCGTGCCGAGCTGTGCAGAGGACTGCTTACGTTATGTGCTTATATATACGCATAACAAATATATTATACCATACTTTTTCGAAAAATGCAAGGTCTTTTTAAAAAAAACTTTCGGGATTTTTTACGATATTTTATGCTTGAAACTGCTATTTTATGTAATTAGTCAAAAATTTACGTTGAACGCTTTACTTTCGGCTGAATATGTGTTAAAATAATAGTAGACTGTCGATAATACAATAAAAGGAGAGGTGGGCGCATGAATCGCAATACAGGAAAATTTAATGCCGAATATTCGAATATCCCCGGCAGAACTAACCGACCTATGCAAAACAGATATGCAAATGACCGAAATATGCCGTCAAAGCAGAGCTATAATACTGTCTCGCGTCAGGTAAATGTAAGCAATTCCGCTCATCGTCCGAATGTAAGAGTCGATTCTATCCGACCAATTCCGCGCACACCTCAGGTGAGGTATGTTCAGCCGACATACAATGATCGTTCTGTAAAGTCCGGGTCGCAGACAGTTAAGCGACCTCAGTCTGCTCGGCACAGATCGATCAAGCGCAGAAATACGGTTCTGCGTGATTTTTTGCTCGGAATGGCTATCGGATTCGCGATTTTCGGAACAGCGGCGATATTTGTAGTCCGCGCTATAACTGATCTGTTTATTTGATATGAGAATTGATAAATTTTTATCGGAAATGGCTGTGTGCAGTCGTTCCGAGGCAGCAAAGGCTGCAAAAGCGGGTGGAATAACTGTAGATGGCGAGGTCGTAAGGCGCGCCGATATACATATCGATCCGAATAAAAATACAGTGAGCTATCTCGGTGATCGGATAGCTTATAAAAAGTATACGTATATAATGCTGAATAAGCCGGACGGATATATTTCCGCTACAGATGATCCGCGTGAAAAGACCGTGCTCGAACTGCTTGGTGATCGCGAAAGAAAGCTCGGACTTTTTCCGGCTGGAAGACTTGATAAGAATACGTTCGGTCTGCTTATTTTGACGAACGATGGAGAGCTTTGCCACAGACTGCTCTCACCGAAAAATCATGTCGGGAAAACCTATTTTTTCAAGGCTGAGCGTGATATTACCGAGAAGGACAGGCTTCGTCTCGAAAACGGAGTGAGTATTGACGGTGAACTGACGAAGCCGGCAAAGGTAAAGCTTATAGACAATCGTTCGGGCGAAATGACGATAACCGAAGGAAAATTTCATCAGGTAAAGCGAATGCTTGAAGCAGTCTGCAATAAGATAGTTTTCCTCGAACGCATAAATTTTGCCGGAATACCGCTTGACACAAAGCTTGCACGTGGCGAATGGCGCGAACTCACAAAAGCGGAAGAGGATATTCTGCTAACGAAAGGAAAATGAACAAATGGATATAATAAAAGCATTGGCTGCCGAGCTGGGGCTTAAGGAAGAACAGGTAAATGCAACGGTAGCTCTTCTCGATGAGGGAAGCACTATACCGTTTATCGCAAGATACCGAAAGGAAGTAACAGGCTCGCTCGATGACGAGCAGCTTCGAACTCTTTCGGAAAGACTCAATTATCTGCGTTCACTCGATGAAAGGAGAGAAGAGGTCAGAAGACTTATAGCCGAGCAGGAAAAGCTTACTCCTGAAATTGAGAAAGCTCTTGCAAATGCTAAGATACTTACTGAGATCGAGGATATTTACAGACCGTTCAGACCAAAACGTAGAACACGTGCTTCTATCGCACGCGAAAGAGGGCTCGAACCTTTGGCTGAAGCGATAAAAAAGCAGCTGTCTTCATATTCTCCGACACTCGAAGAGCTTGCAGGCCGGCTTATCAATGCCGAAAATGGTGTTAATAGTGTTGAAGACGCATTTGCCGGTGCGTGCGATATAATTGCCGAGGATATTTCCGACAATGCAGAATATCGCAAGAGGATACGTTCTCTCACGAGCGAATACGGTGAGCTTGTTTCAAAGCAGGCGAAGGATGAGGATTCGGTATATTCGCTTTACTATGATTTTCATGAAAAAATATCTAAAATACCCGGGCACAGGATACTTGCGATAAACCGCGGAGAAAAGGAAGAATTTCTGAAGGTGTCGATCGATATGCCGTCAGATATAATATTGAACTGGCTTTTTGCTGAGGTTGTTGAAAATACCAAAAGTCCTGCGAACAAGTATATACAATCGGCTGCCGTTGACAGCTATGAAAGGCTCATAGCTCCGAGTGTTGAGCGTGAGATACGCTCATCCGCTTTTGACGATGCCTGCGAAGGGGCTATAAAGGTATTCGAGGACAATCTTAAGCATCTCCTTATGCAGCCTCCGTTAAAGGGAAAGACTGCTCTCGGATATGATCCCGGATATGCTCACGGTTGCAAGCTGGCGGTAGTAGATCGGACGGGAGCGGTTCTCGACACGGCAGTGATCTATCCTATGAAACCGCAGGAGCGTATCAATGAGGCTAAGCGCGTTATAAAGAATTTGATAAAAAATTACAAGGTCGGTGTCATCGCTATAGGAAACGGAACGGCATCGAAGGAAAGCGAGATATTTATTGCAGGACTCTTAAAGGAAATCGATGACGATGTAAAATATGCCGTGGTCAGCGAAGCCGGTGCATCGGTATATTCCGCATCGAAGCTGGCAGCGGAGGAATTTCCGGATTTTGATGTCATGCAGCGCAGCGCGGTATCTATCGCACGAAGGCTGCAAGACCCGTTGGCAGAGCTTGTAAAAATAGACCCGAAATCAATAGGTGTCGGACAGTATCAGCATGATATGAAGCCGGCAAGGCTTGATGAAGCACTCGGCGGAGTAGTTGAGGATTGCGTAAACAGTGTCGGAGTCGATGTGAACACCGCATCCTATTCATTGCTTTCCTATATATCAGGCATAAATTCCACTTCTGCCAAAAACATTGTAAAGTATCGAGAGGAAAACGGAGAATTCAAATCAAGAGCCGAGATAAAGAAGGTTCCGCGTATAGGTGCAAAGGCATTCGAGCAGTGTGCGGGATTTTTGAGAGTTTCGGGTTCGGATGAGATACTCGATTCTACAGGCGTACACCCCGAGAGCTATCCTGTAGCAAAGAAGCTTTTGACGAGATTCGGATATACATCTGAGGATGTGAAGCGCGGAAGACTATCAGATCTCAGATCAAAATGCACTTCGAGCGGTATGAAGGAGCTTTGCAAGGAGCTTGAGGTCGGTGAACCGACACTGCTCGATATAATCGGAGAGCTTGAAAAGCCAGGACGAGATGTGCGTGACAGTCTGCCGCCGGTTATACTGCGTGATGATATTCTCGATATTGAAGACCTCAAACCTGATATTATACTTACAGGAACGGTTCGAAATGTTATAGATTTCGGTGCATTTGTAGATATAGGTGTACATCAGGACGGACTTGTGCATATATCTCAGATAGCCGACAAATTTATTAAACATCCGAGCGAAATGCTTTCGGTCGGTGATATAGTCAAGGTAAAGGTGCTTTCGGTCGATGTTAAGAAGAAACGTATAGCACTTTCAATGAAGATTTAATTAAAGGCTCTGAGGGCATTATGCTCTCAGAGCTTTTATAATGGCAAAAATCCGAGAGAATTTCCGCAAACTTTTCCTTGTAATTTTTATCGTGATATGTTATAATTAAATATAAGCAATTTCAGCAGAAATAAAGCTGAAGCAGCTAAATCGAGGTATAGAAAGCTATCATCGCAAAATGAAACAGGAACTGCTTTATATCGTGACTCAACCCGAGGCGAAGAACTCATATTGGGCACATCTTATACAAAACGGAATATGTGAGGAAGCGAATGAACGGCACGATACGCTTTTTTCGATAGATTTTCGAAATCTTTCGTATGATCTGAACTCACAGTATGTGTTGGTAGTCGGAAACAATATCGAATGGATGGAGGCTGCGTCAGCCGCACTCTCTGATCGCGGAGCATTTCCGATAATAGTCAACGCATGTATGATACCGCTCGGCGGTATAAGATACAGTGGAGTTACCTTCGAGCTTGAAGAGATGATCGAGCATATCATAGACCTTCTTGCTTTTGCGGGACGGAGACATACGGCTCTTTTGGGAGTAAATCCGAATTCACTTACAGACCGTGTAAAAGCAGATTCCTTCAAAAAGCTCACAGGAGATGAAAATATAATATGGTCTCGCGGAGAGCTTGAGATGTGTGTTGCGGATTTTGTCAGAAATTTTGAGGGTGACAAATATGATTCGGCTATATGTGCCAACGATACTGTCGCCATAAGACTCATAAACCGAATGCTTGAGAACGGCTATGAGCTGCCATCCGAGCTGTATATAGTCGGTATGGGAAATTCTTGTGTCGGCGCGAATCTTAGGGTCGGACTTACAAGTGTGATGTTCGATTACTATGAGATGGGAAGAATGGCAGTAAGGCTATATCACAGCCTTTGCAGGATGAAGACACCGTGCCATATGAAGCTGTCGTTACCATGCCGACTTGTGATAAGGCATTCCGCACCGCTTTGTGAGCATAGTCGCGAAACGAAGCTCGCCGAGATAAAGATACCCGAACAGTCGTATTTTGATGGAAATGAAGTACAGAATATAATTTTGGTCGAAAATCTGCTGCAATCGGCAGATATGCTTGACCGCGAGATACTTTTCGGTGTGAGCAGGGGAGAAAGCTGCGATCACATAGCTGAACGTCTCGGATTCTCAGACCGTGCTGTGAGGTACAGACTTGCAAATTTAGTTCGTATTTCCGGGCTTGAAAATCGAGGTGAGCTTGAAGCTGCGATACGCAGAGCTGTTGGCGAGGAGTTTTGAAAATTTTATTTGCTTTTAAGGAGACTAACATATGGTAAGATTTGAAAATATGATCATTCCATCGGCAGAACTCGGTGCTGAAAATCCGCTGCCGGATATAAAAAATGTAAGTTACATACATGCCGGCTTTGAAATGACCGATAAGATACGTGAATCAGAGAAAGCTTATCTTGGCAAAGGAATGATACCGACGCTTTTGCCGTATAAGCTTCAGGACGGATATGACAGAGAGAAAAGACCTCGTTCATTCAAGGCAGCTGTCGTGGAAAATTCACACATACGTGCGGTATTTCTGCCTGAACTCGGCGGAAGGCTTTGGTCGATATACGACAAGGATGAAAAACGTGAACTGCTATATGTAAATCCGGTATTCCAGCCCGGAAATCTCGGACTTCGAAATGCGTGGTTCAGCGGCGGGGTTGAATTTAATGTCGGAATAAAGGGTCACAATCCGCTGACCTGCTCGACTCTCCACACTTCTGTGGATAAAACGCCGGATGGTGATGTCTTGAGACTCTATGAGTATGAGAGAATACGCGGAGTTGTGTATTCGGTCAGCGCATGGGTCGATGAGAATTCACCGGTCTTGTATATACGCTGTAAGATAGAAAATCTTTCGAGCGAGACCAAACATATGTATTGGTGGTCTAATATTGCCGTACCCGAAACGAAGAAAACAAGGATAATAGTTCCGGCATCAGATTCCTTCCTTAGTTTCTATAATGCGGATCATTATATTCTTGACAAAACGAATATCCCGAACAGCGACGGCATTGATGTCAGCTATCCGTCTAATATACCGACATCTCGCGATTTCTTTTATAAGATACCCGAAGCTTCGCATAAGTGGATAGCATCTGTCGATGAGGATGGTTTTGGTCTGTTGCAATGCTCTACGGATAAGCTGTATGGACGCAAGCTGTTTGTCTGGGGAATGGCTCAGGGCGGACGGCATTGGAACGAATGGCTTTCAGAGGAGGGCTCGGCATATATAGAGATACAGGCCGGACTTGCACATACTCAGCTCGAACATATACCGATGAATGCCGGTGAGACATGGGAATGGGTAGAAGGATATACTCTTATTAAGGGGAAGACAGCCGAGCTTCACGGAGAATATGAAAATGCTGTGAATGCAGTCGATGAATATATGTCAAAAAGAATCGGAGACCCGAACAAGCTTTATTTCCCATCGGATGATTCTGTCATATCATCCGAGCTTATCTGTGAGGGCTCGGGTTGGGGAAATATCGAGGAGACTGTCAGAGGCAGTCGTATAAGTAAATATTTGACCTTCCCATGTTCTGACGATAAGATGACATCCGAATGGCGACAGCTCATTGAGCAGGGAACATTCCCGTGCCCATCACCTGATACAGAGCCTGTAAGCTATGTCACAGGAAAATATTGGCTTGAAAAGCTCACGTCTCTAAAGGAGCAGAGCTGGTACAGTATGCTGCATATAGGAGTGATACGCTATGCGCTGTTTGCATATGGAGAAGGTTCTCTCGATGATGTCAAAACGGCATTTGAGGAATCGGACAGACTGTGTGAAAATCCGTGGGCAAAGAGAAATCTTGCAATGCTGTATAAGAATGAATACGGCGATATTGAAAAGGCAACCGAGCTGATCGTGTCCGCCGTTAAACTGAAGCCTTCATCTGTCGCACTTGAAAAGGATGCTGCGTCTATACTTACATCGTGCGGCAAGGATGAGCTTTGGCTTGAAATTTTCGATTCGCTTTCGAGTGAATTAAAAAATATCGGAAGGCTCAGACTTTACAAGGCTATAGCATTCATAAATCTTGACCGACTCGATGAAGCGGCTGAAATATTGAATGAAGACTTTGTAATGCCGGATGTTAAGGAAGGCGAGCTCTCGGTATCGTATTACTGGTTCGAGCTTTACCGCCGAATATATGCACGTGAGACAGGGAAAAAATATGACCCATGTGACAATGAGCTTATAAAAGCAGCAGATGAAAAATATCCATTGCCCAAAGCATTGGATTTCCGTATGCACTAAGGAGGAACAACAAATGAAAATACCAAGACCATTTATACCGCTAAGAGCTGAAACGAACGGACTCGAACATACAGTACATGTTATAGGACGCGATTATACTGTCGGAGCGGACGGAATGCTGACCTCGATAAAATCACAAGGAGTCGAATTGCTCGCCGCACCTATGCGCATAGTCTCGATTGAGGACGGAGCTGAGTCGAACTGGAATAATGATTATCCGGACAACGAATCCGAGAGCTTTATCCAGAGTCGTTCGGATGAAAATATAATCATCTGCGGTGCAAAGCAGTCGGACAGATTTATAGTCGATACCTGCTATAATATAGATTACGATGGATGTATCGACATAGATCTTAAGCTGATGACACGCGGTCAGACAGTTGCACAGGTGTTCGGTATAGGCGAAACAAAGCCAACGCTATTCAAGCTTGACAAGCTGTGGCTCGAAATACCGCTCAAAGCGGAAGCCGCAACGCTTTATCATATGTATCCCAATAGCTCGATGAAATATGACGACGGTGAGATACCTATGACCGGTATGTCAACAAGCGGAAAAGTACCGAAGCAATCGGTAGGCATTCCGTTTAAGGCTCTGCTGTGGCTCGGAAACGAGGAACGCGGACTTGGATTTTTCGCCGAGAACGACCGAAATTGGCAGAGTGCGGAATCGGACAGAGCTATAGAATTCGTACATGACGGAGATGCTCTCATACTGAGGATACGTCTTTTGGACAGTCATCCGATCTCATGGAAGGGCGATCCGAAGTACGGAATGAACAATTTTAAGCCGATAACCTTCAAATTCGGTCTGCATTCGACTCCTGTCAAGCCATTCCCGAAGCAGCCGTATATACACAATGCCTTCCATCTCGATTGTGGTATAAAGGTCAAGGGCAATTACATAGATGTTTTAGCCGGACGCTACGATGAGCTCAAGGAAAAGGGAGTCACAACGCTCATACTTCACGAAAAGTGGAACAAGTCTCAGAATTATTTTGAACTTAGCGAATTTACCGAGAGGCAGATACGGACGATAACAGATGAATGCCATAAGCGCGGGATAAAGGTATTGACCTATTTCGGCTACGAGCTGTCGTCGATGTCTCCCGAATGGAATGAGCTTGAAAAACATATGGCGTATCGAAAGGCTGACGGACAGCTTGACGGCGGTTGGTGGAGAGTACCTTTCCAGAGAGACTATATAGTCTGCTACAACAGCGAATACGAGGACAGGTTCATCGCCGGCGTGACAAAGATGATGGATGAATATCATACTGACGGAGTATATCTCGATGGAACGAGCCATGCGCGCTGCTGCTGTTCGACCGAGCATGGCTGCGGTTGGTATGATGAGAACGGACAGCTTCACGGAAGCTATCAGCACAGGGCGATACGCCGTCTGTTCAAGCGGTTATATGATGTTGTCGAATCGCGTGGTGGCGAGATAAATGTACACGATTACGGATTCGTGAACTTCACTGTGATACCTTATATCCATCAGAACTGGTATGGAGAGAATCTTCAGTTTTCGCTGGTAAAGAAAGGAATGACCGAGGATATGAACCTCGATTATTTCCGTGCGGAATATATCGGAAGAAATATGGGTGCACCGGTCGAATTTATTGCATATGCAAATCCGCCGAAATGGACATTTGAACAGGCGCTCGCCTGCTCGATACTCCACGGAATACTTCCGCGTCCGAATGATATTGAGCATCCTCTCGATCTCATGAGCGGAGTTTGGAAAATATTCGATTCCTTCCCGATAGATAAATCGGAATTTATGCCATACTGGAAGAACGAAATAGTGTCTTCGAGCGAAAAGATCAAGGTCACGTATTACAGATATTATGACCTTTCCGGAGCTGCACAGCTGTTGGCGTTCGTTGTGAATATTTCCGCACTTGATATTGATAGTGTAAAGATAGATTTTCCCGAGGATGTTTCTTCTGCGATAGATATGCAGACAAAGGAGAGGGTCGGATTTGAATTTTCGATGAAGCCCTATTCCTGCCGTATACTGTTTGTAAAATAAAATAAAAAGGTCTGCCTGAAATTGATATGTTACTCAAAAGCTTAGATACTTTTTGGGGCATATCAATTCCGGGCAGAATTTTTTTATCGTTTTGACTCACGGTATTCGCTCGGAGTCATATTCGTTATCTTTTTGAATGATTTGTTGAAGTTTGCGAGATTTCTGAAACCACAGGAATAGGCTATCTCGACTACTGTGGTGTCTGTGTTTCTGAGAAGCTCTATCGAGCGTTCTATCCGTTGCAAAAGAAGATATTCATAGGGCGAGATCCCAGTAAGACTTTTAAACAAAGTCGAAATATGCGAACGGCTGAGTCCTGCACTTTTTGCGATGTCATCAAGGCTTATCGATTCGGTGAGATTTTCGTTTATGAAGGTTATAGCATTTTGTATGTCGTTTTGATGTCTCATTGCACTTTTCAGCATCAGATCGTTTTCTGTATTTTCGTCAAATTCTCCGGTTATCGAGATTATAAGCTCAAGAAGACATAGCCTAAGTTCATGACGGTGTTTTTCTGCCGACTCAGGACTGCTGCACAGTGAGATTATGCGTTCGATCATTTCCTGTCTTCCGACAAATCGATGGATAATATCTGAGTTTCCGACGAGCATCGCAAGATGTGTGGGCTCTACATATTCTGAGCATATGTTCCAGAGACAGTATGAGGTCACATAAATATTGAAGCTGCAAAGCTCAGGTGTGAATATCGTCGGAACACAATGCTGTTCGTTCGGGCGAACTAAAAATATATCGCCAGGCATTGCCGTATAGGTATCATTTTCCAAAATATAGCTGCCGCTGCCGTTCAGGATAAGTCCGAGTTCAAGCTCCGGGTGATGATGTGTTCTGAATGCATCGGTCTTTTTCTTTTTTGTGCTGTCGAAAAGTGTGAACAAAAGTCGGTGTGTATTTTCGGAATATATCTCAATTTTCATAATATCGTATCATAAATTTGTAATATTGTTGTGGAAAGCTCGTAAACTGTGTGGTATAATAATTATAATCAATCGATTGAGATTTGTCAATAACTATATTCCGAAAAGCTGATACTATATTACGAATTTAAAAATTGGCAATAATATTTTAACAGGTAAAACAACATGATATTATGCGATTATTTTAACTCAAAGCCCGATCTTTGTTGGGAGCTTTCACCATGCTGCGGAGTTTCTCACGGAGTCATACGACTTCCGGAGGATAAAGACTTCGATGTCACTTCATCCGAAATGCTGAAGACCGTATGTGATCGATTCAGATCTCATGGTATAACTCCGCTAGTTGTCGAGCCGCTCCCAAATTCGCTCCACGATCATATAAAGCTTGGAGACAATATGCGTGATGAGTCGATAGAAGCCTTTATAAAGCTTATGGAGAACCTTGGACGCGAGGGGGTAACCACGGTGTGCTTTAATTTTATGGCACATTACGGCTGGACGCGCACGTCTAAGACTCTGCCGGAACGCGGAGGAGCATATGTCACAGGATTCAAGCTCGATGATTTTTGTGATGACGGATATGTGCTGCCGAGTGAGCAGGTTTGGGAGAATTATGTCTATTTTATAAAGGCGGTAATACCGTATGCGGAGAAATACGGCATAAAGCTGGCACTTCATCCGGATGATCCGCCGCTTGCATCGCTTGGCAGAGTCGGAAGGATATTTACGAGCCTTGAAGCTATAAAGCGCGGTATGTCAGTGGCAGATTCGCCTAATCTGGGTGTGACCTTCTGTCAAGCGTGCTACAAACTGATGGGTGAGGAGCTTGGTGAGGCGATACCTACATTGGCTGATAAAATATTCTTCGTGCATTTCAGAAATGTACGCGGTGTAAAGAAAGATTTCTCCGAAACATATCACGATAACGGTGATATTGATATGGCAGATGCGATACGTCTCTATACAAAGTACTGCAAGAACGGTGCAAGTGATATTCCGATAAGAGTCGATCATGTTCCGACACTTCCGTTTGAAAGCGGAAAGCAGGACGGATACGATGCGCTCGGTCGGATGTTTGCGATAGGTTATCTAAAGGGAATACTTGACAACAACAGATGAATTTTTCATAATAAACTTTAAAAACATGTTTCTATACGGAACAGAAAGGATGCTTTGGCTTTGCAGTGTAAAGCTGCATTTGCAAATGCTATGGTAATAAAATGAAAAAGCGAATGATCTCAAAGCTGCTTTTGGTAGCTATGTTAGCCTCGATAACTTCTTTTACAGCGTGCTCGGACTCGGATGGTATGCAGTCTGATGATACTTCGGCAGATGATCAAATTTCTTCGGGAGTCGAGACCTCGATAGACAATATTCCGGTCGGCACAAATCTAAATGACGCAACTGTTAAAATATATGTTCGCGGCGATACCATCGAAAGTGAATTTGACGCGGAGGAGAGCGGCGATATTGTCGATGACGCGATATACAACCGAAACCGTGCCATAGAGGAACGCCTTAACGTGAACCTCGAATATATCTCGAACACTTCCGAGGACTTCTGGGGTGACCGCAACATATACATGGACACGGTGAGATCGAGCGTTTTGGCGAATGACGGTTCTATTGATATAGCTGCCGGACTTTCGAATATAATGCCGTATCTTGCGCAGGAGGGAATGTTCGTAAACCTGCTCAAGAGTGACATACCGTATCTCAACTTCGATTCGGATTGGTGGCCGGCTGAGTTGGTCGATGAGCTTTCGGTGAACGGACGTATGTATATGTGTTCGGGAGAAGCCTGCCTTGGTGTTGTAAAAGGGGTGATGTGCTTTTATTTCAACAAGAATATGATCGAGCAAAATCATCTTGATGATCCGTATCAGTTGGTCAATAACGGAAAGTGGACGCTTGACAAGATGACAGAGATGGCATCGTCAATGTACAGCGACTTAAACGGCAATACCTCGGTCGATCTCGAAGACCAATTCGGATTTTATTTTTCGAACGTGAATCATGCGCCGAACTTTGTTTTGTCCTGCGGACTCAGACTTACCGAGAAGAACTCAGAAGGACTTTTTGAATATGTTCTTGGCTCTGAGCAGATAGTTTCGCTTATCGACAAATTCAAGACCATAATGGAAAACGATTCTTGTCTCGAACAGTTGCCGGAGGACTCAGATGAGACTAAGATATTCTCAGATGGACGCTCACTTTTTATGACAGGTGAATTTAAAAATTCCGAAATATTCAGAGATATGGATTTCGATTTCGGTATCCTTCCATACCCCAAATATGATGAGGAGCAGTCCGAATATATTTCCTCATCGAGAGCAACTTATTCGCTGTTCGGAATACTTAAGACCGCAAATGTGGAAAATTGTGCGGCTGTACTCGAAGCTTTGGCGAGCGAGAACTATCGTTCGGTAACTCCGGCATACTATGAGAAGGCATTAAAGGTAAAGTATTCGCGTGATGACATAAGCGCACAGATGTTCGATCTTATAAGAGGACATATCAGCTTTGATTTCGGTGTGGTTCACGGACCTATGATGAAAGCTATATCAACCACTTTGAGAAATGCTATCTCTAGACCGACCGGGGGTTGGGCATCGACATGGGCTTCGCAGGAAGAAGCTGTAAATACCATGTGCGAAGAATATCTTGCAGATATTATGGCACTTGAGGACTGAGTATGGAGCAGATAAAGTTATACGGAAAATTTGAATACAAGAGTGAGCATAGCATCACTCTTGTGTCTCCGAGCGGAAAAGTGACGATCCTCGAACCGTTTGAATATCAACCGATAGAATTTTACTATGATGATGAGGGCGGAGAAAGAGTGACGGCTGTTCAGAGTCCTTATAAGCTTGTCAGATTTTTCCCGGATGAGCTTGGAGTATACAGCTTTGACGGCGGAGAATTTGAATGTGTCGAATCGGATCTGCACGGATATGTTGAAGTTAGTAAGAAAGATCCGAGATATTTTGCCTACAGTGACTCGACTTCGTTTTGCCCGATAGGCATAAACTTAGCCTTTATAACTCCGTATTCGAAGTCAAACGGCGATGAGTTCGGTTGCTCGGGTTTCAAGTATCTCGGAATGCGTCAATACGAGCATTGGTTTCGCGAATGCAGCAAAAACGGTGTGAATATTGTCAGAATATGGATAGGTCACGAATATTTTTCGCCGGACACAGAAGAAGCCGGAGTGCTTGACAATATAAAGCTTTCGAAAATCGAATATCTAGTAGAGCTTTCGAAAAAATATGATATAAAACTGAAGCTCACTCTGGAACAATTCAGATTCTTTGATTATGAGAGAGTCGCGGATTCGGATTCATATTCGGATGATGTTTTCCGAAAGTTCAATAAGCGGCTTTATATCGGAGACCGACGCTGTAAAAGTGCCGCAGAATGGCTCAGAGATGATGTTTGGCGCGAAAAGTGGCTTTATAAGGTCAAAGAGCTTGCCAAACGCTTTTCGGGAGATCCGACTGTATTCGGCATAGAGCTTTGGAACGAAATGAACTGCTTGCCTTGGAATGAGATGCTCGAATGGAACAGGTATATGCTCCCGAAAGTAAAGGAACTTTTCAAGCGGCATTTAGTGATGAATTCTCTCGGAAGCTTCGACTGTGACGGAGTATATGAGCTGTATAAAAATTTCGTCTGGGAGCTTTCGGATATAAAACAGGTGCATCGCTACCTCGATCAAGGTTCAGGCTATGAGATCTGCCATGATGACACGATAGCTCTGATACGTGATGCGGTAGTTCGTCTCGCAGAGCCGAACAAGCCGTTTATAGTCGCTGAGACCGGAGCGGTCAACAACTGTCATTCCGGACCTTTCAGATATTACAATGCCGATCACAACGGAATGATATTCTGTGATCTCGTTTATACTCCGATATTCTGCTGTGCGGCAGGTTGTGGTCATATCTGGCATTGGGACGGACGATATGTCGAGTCAAAGAATCTTTATAAATATTTCAAGCCTATCGAGATACTTTCACGCGGTATAGAATTTGATCGCGAAGAGTTCAGATCATTTGTATATGAGGATGATGAATTTATTCTTCTCATCCTGCGCGGCAAAAATTCGGTACTCGGTTATCTGAGAAACAAGTCGTACAACTGGAAGAATATACTGCGTGACTTAAAGGATGAGTCTATTATCTCTAAAAAGGTAATAGAGATACCGCTTTACGAACAACTTGAAGTCATAAATATTTGGGACGATGAGACTGCAGAGCTTTCGACCGAACATGATATGCTTTTTGTAAATAATTTAAAATACGGTGTTCTTTTTAAGAGCACAAAAGGAGAATCAAAATGAACGTTATCGATGAAAGACAATATGGTGTTACATTCGGATTCCGTGCGAAAGCCGGATATTATGAATCGCCTGAGGCTAAGGCTGAAGCCGATGCTATTGCGGCTGCCGGTATAAAGTGGGTGACTCTTGTCGCTACTGTGTTCCAGGAGAACTATTCGGCAAATTTCCAGTTCATGGATTTTGAGCTGACCCCGACCGATATAGAGCTTGTGGATATGATAAACTATCTTCACAGTCTTGGCATAAAGATACAGCTTAGACCGATGCTCGAAGGACTTGATGGCTCGGACAGACTTTCTACATGGTTTCCATGGGATTCGGCTAACCGCATTCCGGGCTGTGCGACCGATCATGCTGCGAGATGGTTCAGGAGCATGAAGGCGCGTTCGGTTCATTATGCAAAGATAGCCGAGCGCACAGGCTGCGAAATGTTCTGTCTTGACAGCGAATTGGACCTCATAGTTCCTTTCAACAGTCAATGGAAGGAGGTCATTCGAGCGGTTCGAGAGGTTTACAGCGGTCCTGTAACCTCCTGTCACACCTGTCATCTTGGGCATATCGACTTCGAAGCGGCGGTTAAGAACAAAAATCATTGGTTCCATGACCTCGATCTTCTGTCGATAAGCTGCTACTACAAGGCAGCTACTAAACCGAATCCTACACTCGAAGAGCTGAAGACAGCATTTGTGCCACTGCTTGAAAGGTTCAGAAAATGCGCCGAAATATACGGCAAGCCATTGCTTTTCGGCGAATGCGGCTGTACATCGAGAGAGGGCGGTGCGATGAGTCCTGCCGGTTGGAGTCTTACTCCGAAATATGACGGCATGGAACAGGCAAATTATCTCGAAGCGGTCGTTGAGACCTTTAAGAACGAGAGCTGGTGGCGCGGAATATGCTGGTGGAAGTGGGATGAGCAGCTCGATCGTCCATTCCTCGACTCAGACCCTGCCGGAAACTGTGGCTTTACTCCAAAGGGCAAGCCCGCTATTGAGCTTTTCAGAAAGTATAACAGAGAATGACAATTTAATGAAAAAAAGCTATCCTTCCGTGGAAATTTGGAAGGATAGCTTTTTATATATCAGCCGCGAATAAATTCGGACGGTGAGATGCCTTCGCGTGCCTTGAAGACTCTTGTGAAGTAATTCGGATCGGTAAATCCGACCTCATGTGCCGCTTCGCTTATAGAATACTGTCCCGAGAGCAGAAGATCCTTTGCGCGAAGTATGCGCTTATTTGTCTTATATTCCATCGGCGGCATGGCAAAAAGCTTTGTGAACATCCGTCTGAAGGTCGTTACGCTCATATTGCACAGCTCTGCTAATTCTGCGGTAGTTTCAGAGCCACTGTAGTGTGCGTCGAGCAGTTTTTTTGCGGGGAGGAGCATATTATATTCGTCACGATTTCGGTGAGTGCGACCTGCATCGGTGAAGTATAGGTAGAGCAGATCATATAATATTGCCTTGGCTTTCACGCGATAGCCGTTTTTTTTGCTTTGCCAGACAGACAGCAGTTCTTCAAGTCTTACGAGATAGATATTTGCGCTGTCAGAGCTTGTGATATGCCTGAGATTTCCTGCGGATATTTCGGAGAATGCCGTTACCTTGCAGTCGGGGTCTTCACTCGGTTCGAGTCTGAAATTGATTGTATAATGTATGAATGGTTCTTCGCTCTCACAGCGCACTACATATGAGCTTGCAGCCGGAAGAAATACCGCTTCGCCCGCATTCAGCTCGAAGCCGAAGCTGCCAAAGTCGAAGTATGCTTTTCCGGATACGCACATCGTGAAGCCGTCTATAATCCGTCCGCTGCGGTATTCTGTCCATTTGAAGCGATGGATAAAGGTGTTTTTGTGAACTAAAAGCAGTTCGCGTATCTGTATGTCGAAATCTGCCTGCTGAACCTGGTCGTTCATTTGATGCTCCTTTCTAAAAATTATCATGATTATATTTTACACCCAAACTGTGGATTTGTCAAGAAAAAATTCACCTGAGTGGTCGTATTGTGCTATTTTGGTCGATTTGTCCATTTACATGGCTGTTTTAATGTGGTATTATATTTATATAAACTTGTCGCTATATCGACACATAAAAATATCCCGAAAGGAAGCTTCCGTATTATCGGAGACTTATGGCTAAAAAATGCTTCACACACGTAAGGCTCGGATAGGACTTATCGGAATGGGTCACTACATATACTGGCCGCAGTTTGATGGTCTTCTTGATGATCTGAGACAAAAACAGGTCGATTTCGCAAAATATTTTTCGGATGACGTTGAAGTCATCGACCTCGGCTTTGCCGATGATATTGACAGCTCATATATATGCCTTAAAAAGGCTGCCTCGTTCGATCTTGATGCGCTGTTCATAATAATGTCAACCTACATAACCTCTCAGGTCGTGTTCCCGTTTGCGAAATATCTCAACATACCTCAGATATTGGTCGCTCTCCAACCGCTCGAAAGGCTCGATTACTCCAAAACCACAACTTATATGCAGCTTATGAATGATGACATATGTTCAATGCCTGAGTTTGTCGGAGTTTACGAACGGCTCGGTGCTAAGAAGCCTTTTCTTCTGGTCGAGACTGCAAATGATCGTGAGGTTATAGCTAAACGTGTCGGTTTGTTGGAGCGTGCAATATCGGCTGTCTCGGCATTCAAGTATGCGAAATTCGGTTATCTCGGTCACACTTATGATGGAATGTATGACATGAATACCGACCCGACTGCGTTCTCGGCGGCGTTCGGAGCTCATGTCAAGATGCTCGAAATGTGTGAACTTTGTGAATATGTCAATTCTGTTACCGAACAACAGGTGAAGGAACGCATCGAAGTCATAAAGTCGATATTCGATATTCGTGAGCCATCGAATGACCCATTGACCGATTATGTCAGCGATTCGGATCTTGAGCTTGCCGCAAAATGCTCGGTCGGACTTGACGAGCTTGTCGAGAAAAACGGTCTTACCGCACTGGCATATTACTACAAGGGCGAGAACGGCAATGAATATGAGCGGATAGCATCAAATCTGATCATCGGAAATTCACTCCTTACGAGCCGCGGGATACCGTTGGCAGGAGAAGCCGATCTGAAGACTGCAGCGGCTATGCTGATAATGAACCGCATAGGCGGCGGTGGTTCGTTTGCGGAGCTTCATCCGTTCGATACGGTCGATGACATCGTACTCATAGGTCATGACGGTCCGCACAATATAAATATCAGCGATGAGCGTCCGGTGCTTCGAAAGCTGAAAAAGTTCCACGGAAAATCCGGGGCGGGAGTTTCGGTTGAATTTAAGCTTAAAACCGGTGAAATATCGCTGTTATCCTGTTCGGTAGGACGAGACGGAGCTATGAAGCTGATAGCGGCGAATGGTGAATCGAGACCGGGCGCGATACCTGCTACCGGAAACACGAACACAAAATGCCGTTTCAATGTCCCGGCAAATGAATTTGTTGAGCGTTGGTGTGCGGCAGGACCTACACATCATCTGGCTCTCGGTGTCGGAGATCATATGAAGGAAATCGAAATATTTGCGCGTATGATGGGCATAAAGCTCGAAAAACCGCTCGCATGATTTAAAGAAAGGGTGAAAATAATGTTTAATTACGAATATAAAAGCACAACGAATGCCGGAAGAGTATGCCTTGAGATAAGCCTTAAGCCTTTTGGCAGAGATATGAGCGATGAAGGCTTTGAAAAGGTCGCACGTGAGCTGTTTGATCAGTGGAGACCGCTACTTAAATATGCAACGGGCTGTGCGCTGCTTTTTTGGACGAGCGACGGCTCGGAGATACTCGAATATTCCGGCAATATGGATGACAGCTTTGAATGGTGCAAATATCTCGGTATAGGAAACTGGAACAGAGAATCAGACCCGCATTCACGCGCAGATCGTCTCAGTCTTCATGCTTATCCGCTGAACTACATCGAAAATCCGCCCGAAATGACCTATGGTGATCTGAAACGCATAATTTCGATCATGAAGCGTGTCGGTAAAGAGATCACAGGCTTTGACATCGAGGTAGGCGAGACCTTTGATCCGGGACCTGAATTTGCATGGTCAGACTTTAAATACAACCGCCACACCGAGATATGCAAGGGCGATATTATGGGAAGCAAGATGTGGGTGCATTGTGCATCAAGGCTTCACGGTGATGACAGGCATTATGCCGCTTATCCGAACGGTATTCCCGAAGGTACGCATATCGGTGAGTTCTTGGGACGGCAGTTCATGGCTATGAAGCGCGATCTGGGCTTTGACTATATTTGGCTGTCGAACGGCTTCGGTTTCTCGCTCGCTTCCTGGAACTGGACAGGTGAGCTTTTCAACGGAACTGAATTCAACTTTGACGGCGCAAAAAAGGTGCGCGATAACATATCTGAGTTCTGGAAATATTTCACAGCCGAGATCGGCGATACAAGGGTCGAAACACGCGGCTCGAATCTCTCGACCGGAATGGATATTTCGGCGCACGGCTGTCCGATAGATGAGATATATTCTCAAAAGAACCTTGTAGCACCGCCGAACTCTCCCTGGGCACCGCTCAACTATCGTTTCGGTCTTGAGCTTGCAGGCTGTATGTCGCATACTGCACGTTTGCCTGAGAAGGGCTTCAACCTTCGTTATTATATACATGACCCATGGTGGATAAATTCGCCGTGGTTCGACAGATATGACCGCAGTCCGCATGATATATATCTTCCGCTCGCTTTGGCTCGACTCGACGAAAAGCTTGAGGTTACAAAGCCGTTCGGACTCAGCTTCCTGTCGGCAGACGATTCATACGGCAGACTTCCCGAACGTTGTCCGAATGAGGTCATACCGCACCTTCTTACCGCATACAACGATTATCCCGATGAGGCCGGACTTGTAACATGGGTATATCCCTTCGAGGCATACTGCGAGAGCGGTCTTCATGAGGGACATATCTCGGAGATTTTCATGGACGACTGGTATGTTGAAGCGGCTATTGATATGGGAATGCCGCTGAACAGCGTAATATCCGATGAGAATTTCATCGTCTGTGATAAGTCCGGACTCGTGAACACTATACTTTTCACACCTGTTCCGAAGGCTGACAGCCGACTCGAAGCGGCATTGTTCGAGGCTATTGAGAAGGGTGTTAGAGTTATCCTGGTCGGAAGTTTGCGAAATGCGTCAAGAAAGCTTCTTGATGCTGTCGGCATAGCATATTCGACCGAGCTTTGCGGTGAACTTGAGCTTTCGACTGAGCTTAAGCTCGACAAGGCTGAGGTGAATGAATATTCCAATATGATCTCCCATCCCTCTCTCATGTCGAACGGCGGTATCGGCGAGATTTCGAACGGTAGCACTTATGTCGCTGCCGAGGTATCGAAGGACGGCGAAAAGCGTGCGTATATGACCTATAACAAGGATATGGGGCTTGTATGGATACGCGGCTCGTTCCCTCACGGAGACAAGGGCGGACTCCCTCCGAAGCTCATGCCTTCGAAGTATTTCCCGACTGCGATGCTCCCGAGATGTGCGCTTGAGCTGTTCGGATATGGCTTGACGTTTGAGACCTTCAGTGTTGATGATAATCTTCCGATAGTTCAGTTCGCAAAATGCCGCAATTCGCTTGTATATAATCTCTTTGCAAAGGATGCTTCAGTAAAGATGAATTACACGACTCCGCTCGGAGCACCTGCGTTTGACAATAGCGAATTTACCATCGACAACAGTATCGGAACGTATCCGTTGTCAAGATGGATACATACCGACTGCCGTGTCTTCGTGAAGCAGGAAAAGCGTTCGAAGATCTCTTTAAAGCGCGAACATGTTGCGGACGTTGTGGTCAACAACGATGAAAGATATGTCATAAACGGACTTTGCGATGCCGAACTGACGATATATCCCGAAAAGGGAGGAACAGCATTTGTCGGCGGTGTCTGGGATCTTTGGAGAGGTCCGAAATGTGAGCTTGAATATGATGAGAAGCGTGGTTGCTATGTCGGAAAGCATATAAGCGGAGGTGTTTCAATATGCTTCCAGGCAAAGGAAAATTTCGGTGACTACAGAAAGCTCGAATTTCTGCGCCCGTATGATATTCTCCCCGATGAGCATTGGAACTATAAAAAATAATTTATGAAAGGATGGATATATTAATGAAAAAGGCGGTATCTGTTGCACTTCTTGCGTCTCTGCTGATTTCGACAGCAGCGTGCGGAAATGAAACTATTTCCACTGAGGGGGGAACTGAGCAAACAAGTTCTAATGAGACTACCTCTAACGAGGTAGACATATACGATGAGCTTCCTCAGCGCGATATGGATGGAATGGAGATAAGGATATTCGGCTACGGAGCGGCAGGCTACAACTATGTGGATTCCGAGGCATTCGAAGCCGAGCAGACCGGTGAACCGGTCGATGACGCGATATATAAGCGCAATATCGAAACCGAAAATCGTCTTGGCGTGAAATTGGTATACGACTGCTCATTCGCCGAACGCGATTCGGTCTCGACCTTCAATCAGAGCATTCTGGCAGGTGACAATCTCTGTGATATGTATGTTATGAAGGCGATATATGCCGGAAATATCATAACGAGCGGAACGGTAATGCCGTGGAACGATGTGAAGGGTTACGACCTTTCTAAGCCGTGGTATGTAGAGGATGCTAACGAGCAGATAAAGATAGGTGACAGTCAATTCGGAATACTTTCTGATGCTTGTTCCACAAATATAACGATGTGTTGGACGTGGGTGTTCAATAAGCGTCTTGCAGATGAGTGGAATATCGGCGATATTTACGAGACAGTCGAGTCTGGTAAATGGACTATGGACAAGGCATATTCGCTTACAAAGGATGTATATGTCGATCTAAACGGAAACAATCAGAGCGATGCGGATGATATTTACGGCTTATATACCGATTCATTTGCAACACTTGACGCTTTCATGGTGTCGCACGGTGTTACATCAATAGGACGCGACAGCGACAATTACCCGGTCGTAGATTTCTACAGTGACAGATTGGTTACATCGATAGAGAAGCTGTATGATCTCTACTGGAACAATTCGGGGGCTTATGTAGATACGAACGCACCGTATGATTATCGAGTTAATTTTGCGAACGGACAGGCATTATTCTCGCCGATGCTTTTGAATTATCTTATCGGAACAGACCTTAGATCAATGAGTGACGACTACGGAATACTTCCGTACCCGAAGCTCGATGAGAATCAGGCAGAATATCAAACGCATATGCTTGGACGTACCGGAGTCTTCTTCCTCCCGATAAACATAAGTGATGAAAAGCTTGAAGTGATCGGTGAAGTTGTAGAGTGTATGTCTGCATACGGCTACAAATATATGAGACCTGCGGTATATGAGGTCTCGTTGGCAGAGAAGGGCGTTCGCGATGAAAATTCTCTGAAGATGCTTGATCTCATCATGGATTCGAGAAAATATGACTTCTCGATGTTCCTTGAAGCGAGCGGAAAGTACAAGTTCTCTCCTATGAACTCATACCGCGACAATATTGCCAAAAAGAATGTAAACATAACTTCATACTATGATTCAAACAAATCATCGGCAGAAAATTATCTTGCTGAGATCACCGAACTGGTAAGAAATATCGAGTGACGTGTATCGTATATAACTATAAAAGTGCCTGACCGAAAGTCAGGCACTTTTATTATCGATTTTGTATCGCATGAGATAGATATTCTATAAAAATAATCATTACCAATCGTTGCCGTCTCATAAATATCCATTCTGTTCCTGTCACGATAAAATGCGGTTGATGGGACATACCTAATGCTTTCGGTAAACATTATGTGACTATTGTTGGCTGAGACACTCCGTTGTCAGCGGTTGTTGGTGTGACCGGACTTGTATGTAGCGCGGTATTCGGTCGGAGTTATGCCCTCGTGATAAGCAAAGAACTTTAGAAATAATTTTACATCGGTAAATCCGGAACGAAAGGATATGTCGGTCAGAGTAAGCTCAGTCTCGGATAATAGGTATTTGATGTACTCCATGCGCTTGTCAACTATCATCTGTTTTAATGTACGACCGTATTCATGCTTTAATAAACGGGAGATGTAATCCTCATTGTAGCCAAACCGCTCGGAGATGTCAGAAGTCTTTAACTGACGATCTGAGTTTATCCTGAGCCATTCCACTATGCGCTCGGCTAATGAATCGAGCGACTCTTTTTTTATGTCCTGAGAGTCGATCTCTTCGATCAGTACACATAATAAGCTGTCCAATACCTTTGGACTTGCCTTGCTCTCGGCATAATGCAGTATCTGACGGCATAATAAGCTCACCGGATATACCTCACGTAAGGTAAGATGCTTTATAGGCATGACCTCACCGTTCGGAAGATAAAAATGTATCCAGTAGAATGATACCTTCGAATCGGTGATCTTTACACCCTTGTGTGTTTTTCCGGCATCGAGATATATTATATCTCCCGATGAAAGTTTATACTCGTTTCCGTTCTCTTCGAGCAGAAATTCTCCTTCGGTCACAAACATAAGCTCTGTAGTCTCATTGTTGTAAAGAGGATGTATCCATTCACTTCGAGAAGTGAACTTTCCGGAATTACAATATCGCGGCGGTGTGCTGCCGTGCTCATATGTTAAATATTCATAATTTGAATACTTTTGCTCAGACTTCATTAGCCGCGCTCCTCCTATAATATGAAATGCTGTACATTTAATGTAAAATGTCTGTTTGAACACACTTTTAGTAGTACTAATTTCGTTTTACAAGCCCTCTGTTTATGTCACGATGAAGTGCGGCTGATAGTAGATACTTAACGATTTTTGGTACACATCATTTGACTATTGCCGGCGGAGATACTCCGCACGGCTGATAAGGTCATACCTCATGCTTTTTTGTCACATACTTGATTATTTGCGACTTGCTACCCAGATCTTGAGGTCGCATTCACCGCGGTTCGCAAATGCAAAATACGGGATTAGCTTTGCGCGGAACGGCGATTCTGTTACTTTGTTCGAATATAATGAAGCTACATCTACTCGAACCGCATCTGCATATACGCACGGAACATTCAGCTCATCATCGTGCGATACCACAAAGTTCGCACCGAGTTCTACGTTGGATAAGCTACCGCCGTTGTCAACACCTTCCATGCACATTACGAACGGACCGTAGGTCACTGCCATCTGTCCGCGATTTTCTCTTACGCGCATATCCGCACGCACCTTCTTAGGTTCTATGCGCATATCAAGCACGATTTCCTCGCCGCCATTCGCTTCGAGCATTGCATATCCCTTTACGACCTCGGCATTTACTGCCTTACCGCCGCACTTTAAAGTCCATACATCGCACCAACCGGGGATCCTTATCGCGAGCTTTTTGTCTTTGTCGCATACTATGCTGACCGATCCGTCATACGGATAGCCAGTCTTTTGTTCTATCTTGAAATCGCCGAAATCGGCTTCGTTCGACATATACTGGTTCACGTAAACCATATCATTTGTATAATTGTAGATGAAATCACCAATGGACGGAATGAATCTTGTCACATTCGGAGGACAGCAGGAGCAGCCGAATACCTCAATACGCTGAGTTATCGGGAAGTGGGTATTGCGGTTGTTATGGAGTGAGGCACGGACGATCTTGCGGTTCTCAAGGTCGATCTCCTGTGCATTTTCATAGAAGAAGGACTTTCCGTCAAGCGACACTCCCGAGAGAAATCCATTGTATATTACGCGCTCAACAGTATCGGCGTATACCGAATCTGGGTCAAGTCTTGTCATTCTGCGTGCGAAGAGAGCCAGTGCAAGAGCCGCGCAGGTCTCGCCGTAAGCTGTGTCATCGGGAAGGCGATAGGCATCCTCAAAGGCTTCCGCATTCTTTGTAGAGCCGATAGCACCGGTTATGTACATCTTCGACTGTGTTATATCTTTGAATATCTTATCGCAGGCATTCTTAAGACCTTCGTCATTTTCACGAAGTGCGAGGTCAGCCATAGCGCAGTAGAGATAGCATGCACGGACTGCATGACCCTCTGCTGTGAACTGCTCACGAACCGGAGCATGATCCTGTATGTTTGTATCACGGTGGTAGTTGTCGCCTTCGGGGAGCTTAGCCTGAGAGCCGCGGTTGTTGATGAAGAAAAGCGAGAGGTCGAGCCATCTGCGGTCTCCGGTGTAGTCATAGAGCTTAACAAGGGCGAGCTCTATTTCTTCATGACCGGGAGAATCGAATGCAGCCGACTGATCGATCTTGAATACCTTCTCGATATAAGCGGCATATTTCAGCATAAGGTTGAGGAATTTATGCTTGCCTGTAGCATCATCGTAAGCGATAGCGGCTTCAATGAGATGACCTGCACAGTAGAGCTCATGGTTTCCGCGTACTGTGAAGCGGTTGTTCGGCTCAAAGAGCTCGTAATAGATATTGAAGTAACCGTCTTCCATTTGACCCCTTTCGATGTCATCGACTACTTCATCGACGATGGCTTCGAGCTCTGGCTCAGGGGATTCCTTAGTGAGGTAAGCGACAGATTCGAGCCATTTAGCAACATCCGAGTCCCAGAAGATATGCGGCTTGTTGGGCTCGCCCTCTTTCCAGTTCATTTTAAAGGCATCGAAGCGTCCGGTTTCTTTAAAACGCTTGTAGACGTTCATGATGGTGGTTTTTCTCACCATCGTTTGTTTTTCCTTCCAAAAGCCTGAAGTGAGCTTGATCTTATCATGCGAAAGTGCGTTGATCATGATATTATCTCCTTAAATAAACAATATTAGTTGATCGTCATTGATCTTACTACAACTATTATACACTATTTTCTCAAAAAATTCAACCCCAAAATCCGTATAAAAGGGGAAAAAATCCGACCATCGTGCCGACAAAAATCAAGTGGTATGTATTGAAAGGCGTGTCCGACAATAAGTCGGACACGCCTTGTACTTGATTTTGAGATATATTGCAATAGCATGATCTGTGCTGATTACAGATCGTTGTCTTTTAAAACAGATCTCTGCTCCCGTATGGAAGTGACACTATGGGAGAGATATAATAAGTTTTCTGTACAGATCACTTGACTATTGCTCGTTTAGAGAAAGATTCCTAATTGAATGTATGATGGGGAGGATGTGGAAGTTTGAGCGAGATCGATCTCAACACAGTAGAAGGAATTGTTTACACAAGCTATGCGTTCAACTCCCATTACCCTTTCCGGAGATAATGTCAAAGTCAAAGTTTCTCCGTTTCCGGCATCGGCAGCAAATGTCAGTGATTTTTTATCATAGTTGATCTCATTTACGTAAACCGCATTTGAGGTAGGATCTTGTACTCGCTCGTTTATCGTCAGCATCATCATCGCTTCGTCGGGATCGCACGAAGCATCGTATACCGCCATTACGGTATCACAGAACCATCCGAGCGTATCGAGATCATATATGCCTGTAAATAGCCGATTCATTCCTATATCGAATGCCTTGTAGCTCTCATCGTCAGAACGGCTGTCCTGCTCCTTTTTGCCTTCCTTAGGAAGTGTATAGAAGGAAAGATATACAACGTTCCTGTCGGCGATCTCATCGCTTTGGCGCGGATATACCTCACAAGTGGTCTCAACTTCAAGCGTATATACGTAATAATCATTCGATATAGGTCGAACGCTCAATACGTTATTTTCGGTGAAGGCAACACAGTTCCAGTTTTCATCGGCTAATGTAACGCCACAGCAGGAGCAGGTGTATATATACGGAGCGAAGAACGGACGATTCCTGTTCTCATCGGTCAGTGTGCATACCGCCTTAGCTGAACGAAACAATTCGCACAGCTTTTCGAAGTCATCATAATTCGCGGTCGAACGGAATACTCTATCGACCATTTCATGTGTCTTGTTTGTCTCCATAAGCTTACTTTGCCTGTCCGTTTTCGATGATATAGTTCGGGATCTTCGACTGGAAGAGGATATACTGCTTGATATAGGGGAGTCCGTAGGTATCTATCTGTGTATCGGTGTATCCGGCTTCCTCGATGTCGGCATCTGTCACAGTCAAGCCTTCAAGCTCTGCAATAGCCTGAGCCGCGAGATACTGGACTGCGTTTTCCTCATATATATCCATATTCGCATCAATATAAGCCTGCTTGGAATCGTAGCCGAGAAGATTCGTGATGATCTCATCGACTGTCATCTGATAAGCCGAAGCGTAATATTCATACTGCGAGATGTCGTAATCGATAACATAATCTATGACCGACTGAGGAATGTCCTTGGAAGCGGTAGCTTTTGCAAGAATGTCGGTGAAAAATTCGAACTTCTGCTTGTCAACTACCCATTCACGAATATTTTCCATCATCGCATCGGCAGAATCAAAGCCATAGGAAGCAGCCAGCTCATTAGTAAGCTCAGCCGAGATCTCTTCGCCCTGGATATAATTTATAGTGGTCTTGAATACCGCATCCTTGCCGCTGAGATCAGTGTTGTTCGGATAAGGATCGGGGAAGGTGACATTAACATCAAAGGTATCGCCCGGCTTGTGACCGATGAGCTGCTCAAGAAAATCGTCTATATATGAGGTAACACCGATAGTAACTATCGTACCCTGACCCTGAGTGCTTCCGCCGGCAAATTCAACGCCGTCCACAGAGCCTACATAATCAATATTGACTGTATCGCCGTCTTTGACTTCGGCATCGGTTATCTCTTCGTATGTCGAATATATTTCGAGAACACCATCGAGCTGAGTCTGAACTTCATCCTCGGCAGCTGTGAGTATCGAGCCATCAAATTCAATTCCTTTATAGTCGGGAAGATTGACATAATCCGAAGCCTTGACGTTCTCAAAGAATCCGTTGTTGTCGAGTCCTTTGCTGTAATCGAAGGTATCCGAATTTGATTTGCTGTCACCGCACGCAAAAAGCTGTGCAGATACGAGGGTCAGGGCAAGAAGTGCCGAGACAGGTTTTAAAAGCTTCATTATGATATACCATTGCTTTCGTTTTGAAAGCATCCTTTCCGCTCTATGTGAGCATAAATGTTTATATAGATCGTCTTAAATATATTACAGACGGGCGTTATCGTAATATGGCTCGCATACTACAGCCTTAATGCCATTGTGCTTAAGCTCATCGGCAGCCGCTTCGGCTTTTGCAAGCTCATCGTATACACCGAACACCGAAGGCCCACTTCCGCTCATCAGCGCGTTCAACGCACCCGATGACAGCATGAAATCCTTAAGATACTGCGCTCGCGGACGCTTTTTGAGTATCGCAGATTCAAATATATTGTAAAATCCGTTTGCGATCTTCGAGATGTCACCGGATTTGAAGGTATCTGCAAGCTCATATGCGCTTTTCGTTCTCGATGTGAAATCGCCGTAGAGTTCATCCATCATTCCGTATGCTTCGGGAGTCGATACCGATTCACCGTCGCAGGCGATCAGTATCGGACATTTCGGCATTTTTTCACATTCTTCGAGAATATCTCCTATACCGCGTACAACAGCAGTTTTGCCGCGTATACAGAATGGAACATCTGCACCGACTTTTACGCCTATCCTGCAAAGCTCATCGACTGACAGCCGAAGCTCGAACAGTTTATTCAGCGCACGTATCACAGCGGCTGCGTCTGTGCTTCCGCCTCCAAGTCCGGCAGAGATCGGAATGCGTTTTTTTAGGTCTATAGATATGCTGTATTCGTTTATTCCGACCGAGCTTAAAAAGGTTTCGGCAGCGCGTGTGCATAGATTTGTCCTTCCGCAGTCAAGGCTGTTGTCATCACAGCGCATAGTTATACCTTTGCCTCGATCGAGCCGCTCTATCGTCAGTTCATCACATAAGCTCACGGTCTGCATGATGCTTTCGATGTTGTGATAGCCGTCAACTCGTTTGGATTTTATGTCGAGCCAGAGATTTATCTTTGCGTGTGCTAATAATGTTATGTTCAAATCTTAACCCCCAAGTAACTTCATTATCGGATTTTTCTTTATCCGAACTGCCTTGACCGGACACATTTCCTGGCAGCAGTAACATTTTATGCAGCCCGAATCATCGATAAGTGCGTGTCGTTTCTTTCCTTCAACTATCCTGATCGTCTTTTGGGGACAGCTTCTTACACATTCCCCACAACTTATGCACATATTTGTGGAAACCTCAGGACGCGGTTGGAGCCATTTGTACAGCCTGCCTCCGAAGGCTTTTGAAAGCCATTCGAGAGCTGAAGTCGAGCCGGATGTGTCAGGCAGCTTAAAGTTTTCCACAATTTCCAAAGGATCTCCGTACACAAGCGGCTCACTCACCGCATATCCGCGTTTTATTGCTTCGTTCAGCATCATAATATCGTCGAATCCGATCAGTTTTGCTCCGACTATATCGACGTTGTATGGGTTGAGTCCGGAAAGAAGCCATCCGAGCTCGCGGGCATCGCCGCCGGTAGGACCGTTTCCTTCCATAGCCAATATTCCGTCAAGTATATTGAATGTCGGCTTCGAAAATGCAAAATATGAGCATAGATCAACGAGCATAGAGGCAAAATCACCGTAATCGGGAAATCTTGCATGTGTTTCGACCTTCGTTATTCCCGGAACAGTTCCGAAATAATTCTTGACAGTGCCGCTGAATTTAGTCAGCGCATGACTTTTGAGCTTTGCAAGATTGACTATGACATCGGCATCGAGCATCGGAGTTATCAGCTCGAACATATGCGCACTTTTGGCATATGGTATGCTGACCTCTCGGCTCGATGTGTCAAAATTTAGCCTTACCGAATATCTTTCGGCAACTTCGGTGATACCGCAGGCATTGTAAAAGCCTTTAAGCGCAGATTCCGTGTATACACCGGGAGGACTTTCGGCGATAACTATGTCGGCAGCCGATTCTTTGAGTATCCTTAGCATAGCTTCGAGAACTATCGGATGAGTAGTAGCAGCAGCTTCGGGAGATTTTTTCATGACGAGGTTCGGCTTTATTGCGACCCTCTTATCCTTGAACATATCCGAACAGCCGAGCTTCTTGAGCTGAAAACGTATTGCATTTTCCACATTTTCCACAGAATATTTCCACACTCTGTTTGCCACAACCTCGGAATTTGGGGAAAAGCCTGTTGGAAATGTGGAAAACTCCGGTTTATTCACAGTATTCGACATAATGCGCACCGACCGATTTTTCACGTGCCAATGCACCATCGGTTATGAATTTTGCGGCTGTGGAAAGTGAGTAAAGCTCATATCCGCGCTTTGTGGAAATTGAGCTCATATCAAGCTCTGCAAGAAGTTTATCAACATAATCTTTTGCCTTTGCCATTCCCGAAAGTGTTCTTACGGCGTTTAGGTTTTCGGTCATCACAGCGCGGAGTTCACTTCGCTTGGTTTCGATATATTCATCCGAAATAGGTTTCCCTTCGACTGTTTTGATCGAGAATCTATCCTGTTTTTCGGCAAATTTGTCGTTGGCTGCCGATCTTGCGGCTCTGCGCCCGAATACAAGGCATTCGAGCATAGAATTGCTTGCCAGCCTGTTTGCACCGTGAACACCTGTCCATGCGCATTCTCCACAGGCATAGAGACCCTTTACACAGGTCCTTGCATCAATATCTGTTTCGATACCGCCCATAAGATAATGCTGAGCCGGCTCAACAGGGATCATATCGCGTGGAATGTTGATACCGTATTTCTTGCACTCGCCGTATATTGTTGGGAAACGTTTTGCGAAAAACTCCTCACTCATAGCAGAAACATCAAGGAATACATGAGCTTCGCCTGTTCTGCGCATTTCATGGAGTATCTCACGTGTCACAATATCACGCGGAGCGAGATCTGCGAGTGGATGCTTGCCCTGCATAAAGGCTTCGCCCAAATGGTTCTTCAATATACCGCCTTCACCGCGGACAGCTTCGGAGATAAGGAATCTGCGTTCGGTCTGACCTGACTGAGGTATCATCGTAGTCGGATGGAACTGTACAAATTCCATGTTCACGACCTTTGCACCGGCTCTGGCTGCTGCTGCTATACCGTCACCGACTGCACCGGAGGGATTGGTAGTATGCTCATACAGCGCACCTATTCCGCCTGTGGCGAGAATGATCTTTGAACAGGACACTATGTGATCCTTTTCTCCAGAAAGCAGCGCACCGACAACTGCACCGTTCTCTGTCAATATATCTATGAGATTTGTGTTTTGGAGTATAGTTATGTTATCCCGTGTGAGAGCTATCTCGGTGAGACGCTTTGTGACCTCTCGACCGGTCGCATCACCTCCGCAATGGACTATTCTGCGGCAGGAATGACCGCCTTCACGGGTTATCATGAGCGAGCCATCGTCCTTTTTGTCGAATGGAACGAGCATATCAACAAGGTGGCGTATGTTCTCAGGTCCTTCCTTTACAAGGGTCGTGACGGCTTTGAGATCGCATTCACCGGCACCTGCCTTTAGGGTATCCTCGATATGCGAATCGAATCTGTCTGAAGAATCGATAACCGAAGCTATGCCTCCCTGAGCGAGATATGAGTTTGACATATCAAATCCGACCTTGGTCGCTATAGTTACATTCAGCTCGGAGGGAAGCTCAAGCGCCGCATAAAGTCCGGCTATGCCCGCGCCGACAACCAGTACATCACAATGACTTACAGGAAGCTCTTCGATAGATTTCGAATATAGATATTGTTTCAATTATATCAGTCCTTTTATAAATAATAGCAGATAAAGCCTTTATGCTCGGTCGGCTTCGAATAGATCCGTGAAGTTCGGGAAGGATTTTGCGGTGCAGCTCATATCATCTACCTCGACATCAGCTTTGCAGCCGACAGAAGCCGCCGCCGCTGCCATAGCTATTCTGTGATCGCCGTATGACTTGACCTTTCCGCCTGAAAGCTTTTCTTTTCCGGTTATCACAATGCCGTCATCAGTCGCAAATGCCTCTCCGCCGAGCGAATTTATCATATCAACGGTGGTCGCTATGCGATCGCTCTCTTTGAGTCTGAGCCGTCCGGCATTGTATATGCGTGTCTGTCCTTCAGAGTATGCGGCAAGCACTGCGAGTGCCGGCACAAGATCGGGTATGTCCGAAGCATCAATGTCATATGCCTTTAGCTTACCTTCGCTTACTGTTATGATATTTTCCGAATATTCGACCTTTGCGCCGAAGCCCTTGAGTATCTCAAAGAGCTTGAAATCTCCCTGTTTGGTGCTTTGATCTATACCGAAAAGTCTTATACTGCCATGTATCGCGGCAGGCACAGCGAAAAATGCCGCCTGCGAGCAATCACCCTCAACATCCATTGACGTTGGGCTGTATTTTCCAGAGATTATATACGAATCATCATTGTCGGCTATATTTATGCCGAAGCGTCTCATAACATCGACAGTCATGTCGGCATACGGACGGCTTTCAAGTTTTGTAGTGAGCCTTACGCTTCCTTCTCCGACTATCGACAGCGCATATATAAGACCTGTGACAAACTGCGAGGATATATCTCCGCGTATCTCATATATGCCATCGGTAAGTTTCCCGGATTGTCTGAGAGGCAGAAATTTTCCACCATTCGGATAATCCATCCTGACACCGTGAGCTTCAAGCAACGGCTTGTACAGCATTGTCGTGCGCTCGGGAAGTCTTCCGTGACCGATAAATTCTACATTTCGTCCGAGAGCTGCGGCTATCGGTATCATAAAGCGCAGAGTTGAAGCCGATTCTCCGCAGTCTATGACCGAGTAATCAGAAGAATCAATATCATTTTCACATCTGACCAGTGGTTTCCCGGATACCGCAGTACCCTTTTCGAAATCAGCTTCAATATCAGCTCCGAGTGCCTTTAAAGCACCGAGAGTGGCAGTCATATCCTGAGAAGGCGTAAGTCCGGTGATCTTGCTGTTGCCTGCCAAAGCTGCGCATATGAGCGCACGGTGTGCTTGACTTTTCGAAGCCGGAACTCTGACATCTCCGCACATTTTTAATGGTTTGAATATCGTCACAGCATACCTCTCAGTTCATCTATGTTTATATCAACTATCTTCGGAGTGCCGATCTCATCGAGAAGAATGAATGAGATCGAATCGCCGCTGCGCTTTTTATCACTTGCCGCTATATTTATAAGCTCGTCAGGCAAGTAGTCCATATCGGTCGGAAGACCACATAGCTTGAGTGTAGATTTGATACGTTCGAAGCACTTCATATATCCGAGCTTTTCGCCGATCTTTGCTGCGTAGAGCATTCCTATGCCGACCGATTCTCCGTGAGAAAAGCGTTCGAAGTTTCCGAGCTTTTCAACAGCATGACCTATAGTGTGACCGAAGTTCAGTATTTTGCGAAGACCCGATTCAAATTCATCCTTAGTAACTATGTCAGCCTTGAATCTTGCACATCGTGTTATCAGCTCGGCACGCGATATGGTCTGCGTCTCTATTCCGCAGAAAAGCTCAGCATCACCGATGAGTCCGGTCTTTATTGCTTCACCCACTCCGTCATTTACAAAATGTTTCGGCAATGTTTCAAGAAAAAGGCTGTCGGATATTACCGCTACTGGCTGATGGAATGCACCTACCAGATTTTTTCCGTATTCGAGATCCACACCTGTCTTGCCGCCGATTGATGAATCTATCTGGGAGAGCAGGGTAGTCGGTATTTGAAGCACATCTATGCCGCGAAGGAAGGTCGCCGCCGCAAAGCCTGCCATATCTCCGACCACTCCTCCACCGAGCGCGATGACGAGCGATTTTCTGGTGAGATGTGTTTTTGCGAACATATCGTACATTTCGGACACTGTGCCGAGATTTTTTGATTTCTCCCCTGCGAGGAAGGAATAATATCCGCAGAAGGTGATGTCGAGCTTTTCGAGTGTTTCATGAAGTTTGTTGTCGTACAAACGGCTAACATTGCTGTCGGTTACGATAAATATCCTGTCATACGATCTTGTTTTGAAAAACTCACAAAGTGCGTCCTCAAGAATATCCTCACCGACATATATCGGATATTCGCCCATCGTATGTTTTACGATTATTTTTTCCATGATCATTCAATAGTAAATTTCAAGCTGATGTCGAGAGCGCGCACCGAATGAGTCAGCGCACCTATGCTTATGAGATCGACACCGCATTCGGCGACCTCTCTGAGATCTCTGTCGCCCATATTTCCCGAGGCTTCGGTCAAAGCCCTTCCACCGACCATCTTTACAGCCTGCTTCATTGCTGCACAGCTCATATTGTCGAGCATGATTATATCTGCTCCGGCATTGAGAGCTTCTTCAAGTCCTGCGAAGGTCTCGACCTCGACTTCGATCTTAAGTGTGTGAGGAATATTCTGTCTTGCCGATTTGACTGCTTCGGTTATAGAACCGGCTGCAACTATGTGATTATCCTTTATGAGCACACCATCTGCGAGATTGAAGCGATGATTTGTTCCGCCGCCGACTCTGACAGCATATTTTTCAAGTATTCTGAGTCCGGGAGTAGTCTTTCGCGTATCGCAGATCTTAGCCTGAGTTCCCTCGACCTGCTTAACAGCTTCGGCTGTTCTTGTGGCAATGCCCGACATACGCTGCATGAGATTGAGTCCAACGCGCTCACCGGTGAGCACATTAGCTGCCTTTCCCTTGACCTCGGCAACTATGTCATTTATGTTTACAAGGTCTCCGTCTTTTTTTATTGCGGTAAATTCAATAGTGGGATCGATCAGTTCGAATACACGCTTGGCAACATCGATTCCGCAGAGCACGCCGCATTCCTTGGCCTTGTATAAGCCATGCGCGATCCGATTTTCGGGGATGGTCGAGAGAGTTGTTATGTCTCCCGTTCCGACATCCTCCTCAAGTGCGTTTAAAATGATCTTATCAAGTGCCTGTCCATAGATTTGCATAATTTATATCTCCTTTATTTTATCGCGACCATCCGTTCGAGCGGAAGACTTGCGGCTTCGATCTCGTCATTTGTCATGATGACCTCATGCTCCTCTGTTTTGAGTGCATTCAGAACATCCGAAAGCTCAGTCTTTTTCATATCCGAGCAAACGAGATAAGGTGTCAACAGATGATATTTTTTTTCGGGGTGATAGAAGCTCAACCGGTCAACGACTCCGACCTCAGTTCCGATTATGAATTCTTCGCTGTCGGTCTTGACACAGTAGTCGATTATCTGCGATGTGCTTCCGATGAAGTCTGAGGCATCGAGAACTTCCTTCTCACATTCGGGATGTACAGCAAGCAGCGCATTCGGATGAAGAGCCTTGGCTTTTTCGACCTCTTCAGCGGTTATGTTCTTGTGAGTCGGACAGAAGCCTGAATGAAGTATGAATTCCTTTTCTGGAAAAGCCTTTGCAACGTATGCACCGAGATTTTTGTCGGGGACGAAGATTATCTGCTTGTTCGGCAGACTTCCGACGACCTTTATCGCATTCGATGAAGTGCAGCAAATGTCAGATACCGCTTTTGTCGCAGCAGATGAATTTACATAGCATACGACAGCCGCTTTGGGATATTTTTCGCGCAGAGCCAGAATATCTTCGGGCGTGACCATGTTTGCCATACGACAGCCTGCGTCGGCTCTCGGAAGGACTACCTTCTTTGTCGGATTGAGTATCTTTGCACTTTCAGCCATAAAGCTTACACCACAGAATATGATCAGTTGATTTTGTGCAAGCTTAGCTTTTTTTGAAAGCTCGAAGGAGTCACCGAAGATGTCGGCTACCTGCTGGATCTCAAGTCTCTGGTAATAATGAGCGAGGATAAGTGCGTCCTTTTCCTTTTTTAAGCGCAGTATTTCCTCAGCGATTTCCTTATTTGTATTGTTTATCATGTGATTGCTCCCGAAGAATATATTTGTACTATAATATAATACCACATTTTGAGCCGTTTTGCAATATAAACTCGCATAAATTCACTTAATTTTCAATTTTCGTGAGCATTCATCAGAAAACTGTCACATTTTTGGCTAATATGTTAATTTTGTCATGCGCTGCTTTAAAAAAAGAAGGAAACCTCTTGACAAACCTATTGTTTTAGAGTAGAATTTATATAGTAAAGTCATAACGGAGGAATCGCATGAAGATCGATCGAAATCCAAAATATAATACGATCGCTGTATATACGATCGTCACGGCATTTATAATAATCATGCTCCTGACGGCTGTAATGAATTTTCCTTTCATAGCGGCGGGCTTAGATAAGCTTAATTCCATACTTTCGCCGGTGTGGATAGGACTTGTGATAGCGTATCTTATAAATCCGATACTTGAATTTTCCGAAAAGCATATAGTGCGCTTTAAAGTGACATCAAAGCGGCAGAAGGGTTTGAAACGCGGATTGTCGATACTTGTAACAGTGATAATTGTGCTCATCATATTGACCGTCCTGCTGTTGCTCATCGTTCCGCAGATATACCTGAGCTTTATCGATCTTTCGAGCAAGATGAGCGGATACATACAAAGTACATCGCAGCTAATAAATGATTTTGCCGAAAGCTTGGACAGATTTTTTACCGATTCGGTCTTTTCAGAGGCGTTCGGCAGCGATGTGAATACGGTAAGTGACTTTTTCGAAAAATATATAAATTTTGAAAAATTTACCGAAAAGCTTGAGGACCTCATAGCGGATATAACCGTGTCGATAAAGGACTATGTTCCGCAGATGATGAATGTATTCTCCGGTATCGCCAGTGGCTTTATAAATGTGATACTCGGAATATGCTTTTCGATATACTTCCTTGCATCGAAGGAAAAGCTCATAGCACAGCTGAAAAAGCTGCTTCGTTCGGTCACAAGCACCAGAATGTATAACAGCATACTCGAACTCTGCAACTTCACAGACCGTACATTCGGCGGATTCATCACAGGAGAAATACTCGATTCGCTTATCGTGGGAATACTATGTTTTGCGGTGTGCGCGATATTCAATATGCCGTATTCTGTGCTTGTCGGTTCTATAGTTGGAATAACTAATATCATACCGGTCGCAGGACCGTTCATAGGCGCGATACCGAGCTTTCTCATAATATTCATAGTAGACCCGATAAAGGCATTGTGGTTTGCTGTGATAATACTTGTCATCCAGCAGATGGACGGAAACGTGATAAAGCCGAAGATAGTCGGACAGACGACCGGACTCGCATCTCTTTGGGTTTTGTTCTCGATAACAGTCATGGGCGGACTAATGGGACTGCTCGGAATGGTGATAGCCGTTCCGCTTTTCTCGGTGATATATTCACTTTTGAAGATCGCAGTCGAAAAACGCCTTTCAAAGCGTGAACTTCCGACCGAAACTCTTGATTATTATACCGGAGTGGAGGAGAGGACATTGACCGATGATGATTCTCATACCTTAGCGGCAAAGTTGGCATCGCTGACTGCCGGTCTGAGTGAAAATCCTATCGGCGAAAGAGTAAAAGCTTTTTTCAAAAAGTTCAAAAAGAAATAATACAAAGGCTCTCCGAATGCGAGAGCCTTGATTTTATATGCGGATCTGCATTGAGCAGACAATATTTTGATAGCTTTAATAGCAGCGCAATCATTATAAAAGGCTTTGGTGCAGTACGCATATTAAATTGCATTGATTTGTACGATTAGACCAAGCACAGATCACGCCGTTTCAAAGAACAAAAAAATCATACTTTATTTCGGAAAATCCATTGACAATCGACCTTAAAATATGCTATAATAATATGAAATAAACTTTACCGAAAGGAAATTTTAAATGAAACTCACAGATAAATTCGGTCTGCATACATTTGATACAGATCCGCGTACAAGATATTATCTTCGCCCCACAAGAATAGTCAAGACGGCAGGCGATATTCAAAACCCCGAGGAGATGCTTGAAGACCGCA
Organism: uncultured Lachnospiraceae bacterium; assembly: GCA_964603455.1. GTDB lineage: Bacteria > Bacillota > Clostridia > Oscillospirales > CAG-272 > Flemingiibacterium. Next base: position 54,203 of record CAZRVL010000001.1, on the reverse strand, counting down.
TAGGTCAGATCTCGTTTGATGCTTCGCACTGCACGGTTCTTAAAAATGGTGCGATGATACTTGTCGATTTCGGACGCGAGATCCACGGAAGCATCAGAATATTGGCTCAATGGGTAAAGCCTAAAAGAGTTACCGTCAATGTAAGACTCGGCGAATCGGTCACAGAGGCTCTAACTCCTGTAACTGAAAGAGGTTCGACCAATGACCATGCAAACCGCGATTTCAGACTCTCTTTGAGCGGCTATTCCGGAACAGATACAAATGAATCCGGCTTCAGATTTGTCTGCATAGAGCTTGTTGAGGGCGAAGAACTTGCACTCAAGGCTATCGAAGGTGTGCTCATAATCCGCGATATAGATTATGTTGGTTCGTTCGACTGCTCGGACAGCGAGATCACTAAAATATACGATACTGCCGCATACACCGCTCACCTCAATATGCAGGAATATATGTGGGACGGCATAAAGCGTGACCGTCTTGTTTGGATAGGCGATATGCACCCCGAAGTCATGACGATATGCTCTGTCTTCGGTGACAACGAGGTCGTTTCGAGAAGCCTTGATTCGGTCAGAGATATAACTCCGATAGACCCCGAGCTTGCAAGAAATCCTACAGACTGGTCAAATTCAAAGCCTCACTGGATGAACAATATCCCCTCATATACTCTCTGGTGGATAATGTGTCAGCGCGATTACTACCTCCAGAACGGAAATGTCGAGTATCTCAATGAGCAGAAGGATTACATAACCTCGATAGCTCCGGTGCTTTGCTCGCTCGTTGATGAAAACGGAAAGGAAAATATTCCCGATTGGAGATTCCTTGACTGGCCTACGAACGATGATCCTGAAGCAAAGGCATGCGGACTTCAGGGACTTCTTTCGATGGCTATAGATACCTGTGCGGAATTTTGCGGAATATTCGGTGAGGATGAGCTTGCCGCGCTCTGCCATGATACAGTTGAACGCATGAAGAAACACGTTCCGGCACTTAAGGCAAAATCGGCTTCATCGCTGCTTGCTCTTTCGGGTATCGCAGATCCTAAGACTGTCGATGAGGAGATCATTTCGAAAAACGGTGCGCACGGATATTCTACATATTATTCATATTATATACTGTCGGCTCGCGCAATGGCAGGAAAGACGAAAGAGGCTCTTGCGGATATGAAGGAATACTACGGTGCTATGCTCAAGCTCGGTGCGACTACCTTCTGGGAGGATTTTGACCTCGATTGGACTACCGATGAAAACGGAGTGTGGGATGCACACAGAATCGATGAGATAGTTCCCGAAGGCGAAAAGGATATACACGCAGATTTCGGTAAATACTGCTACACGGGACTTCGCCATAGCCTTTGCCATGGTTGGTCATCCGGTCCGTGCATATTCATTGCACGTCATGTGCTCGGTGTCAAGATACTCGAAGCAGGCTGCAAGAAGCTCGAAATTAAACCGGATCTCTGCGGACTCGATTGGATCCGCGGAACATATCCGACACCATTCGGTAAGGTCGAGATATATGCCGATAAGGATGGCAAAGTCGAGATAAACGCTCCGTCTGAGATCGAAATAGTAAGATAAATTAAATGAACCGATGTTCAGCTCGGCGACTGCTGAAAAGCTATGTCCTGAAAATAATTAAAATGAACTGATTTCGCAAATGCAGAGCCGGTGTTCTAAAAGTTGGCTTGGTAGTCAATGCTGAATGAGCGAAAAAACAAAAATCTTCGAAATAGATTTAAAAGACAGCTTCACTTAATGATGGAGCTGTCTTTTTGTATGTTATTAGAGCCTGTTTTAAAAAATTGATTTTTAATGTTGATATAGGCGATTATACGCATAAATATTTATATATGATTATATATTTTATGCGCTTTAATGATTGACAAATCTGAGATTAAATGATATAATTTTAATATAGTTTATACAATATTTTTGAAACGTTTTAAATTTAAGACGGAGGTTCATATGGCAAAAAGATCGGTTACTATATGTGACATAGCTAAGGCAGTCAATATGTCCGAAGCCACGGTTTCATTGGCTCTCAACGGAAATTCTCTTGTTAAGCTCGAAACGCGGGAGCTTATAAAAAAAGTTGCTGATGAGCTCGGATATGTTCCAAATCTTTATGCAAGACGACTTGTCAGGCAGAAAAGCGGAATGCTCGGTCTGGTAGTTCCGGATATTGAAAATATATATTATTCCTCGTTTGTAAAGGAGCTTTCAGACCGAGTTTCGGAGATCGGATTCTCACTTTCGATATTCATCTCGTCAAACTCGCCTACAAAGGAGGAACGAGCGATACGTGATATGATAGCTTCAAAGGTAGAGGGAATAATCTATGTTCCTATAAATCTGCCGCTTGACCTTTCGGCATCACTTAAGCTGTTGAAGACTTCGGATATTCCCACGGTATGCGCGACTACCTTTATCGAGGATATGAGCTGTGTGTACTGTGATCTTGAAAGCGGAATGCACAGCCTTGTGGAAAAGATACTTTCAAGATTCCCGAAAAGAGTAGCATACATGACCGGACTTTCGGGAACATGGACGATAGACTGTCGAACCAAGGCATTTATCGAATCGCTTAACGAAAATGTCGATTTTGAAATAGTTTGCATTGATAAGATCGACTATACGGCAGCCTTCGATGCCGCTGAAAAATTCATTAAGTCACCGCCGGATGCTATCGTGTGTGTAAATGATTTCGTTGCGCTCGGAGTAGTTAACCGTCTGGTCTCTGCCGGGATAAAAATACCCGAAACAGTATCTGTTGCAGGCTTCGATGACAGTATATTCTCTATCACATCTCCGATACCTCTTACGACCGTGAGACAGGATATAAAGGCTCTCGCATTGAATACCGCTGAGCTAATAAAAAAACTGATCTCGGAAAAAAGCTCGGAATATGAAAAGATACGTATTCCGACAGAGGTTATAGAGAGAAATTCCACAGTAAATATATTTTGACCATATGGTCGGAATAAAAAATACTCCGAACGGAGAGAAAGCAGAGGTAATCTTATGAAAACCATCAAAGAAAAGGAGCTTTTGGTCGGTGCGGATTTCGCCGGCTATCCGCTGAAGGAGGCGGTCGTAGAGCATCTGAAAAAGAAGGGGTGGAAAATAACCGATGTCGGAGTTCGTGCCGATTCAGATCCGAACGATACCGATCTTATGTTCCACAGAGTTGGACTCAGAGTCGGTTCGATGATTTCAGAAGGGGAATTTGAGCGCGCACTCATATTTTGCGGTACCGGAATGGGTATACATATCGCGGCCTCAAAGTGTCCGCACGTACATGCCGGAGTGGTCGAAAGTGTTCCTGCTGCGCTTCGCGCAATAACAGGAAACGGTGTAAATGTTCTGGCGATGGGGGCGTTTTATGTTGCGCCGAAGATGGGCTGCGATATAGCGGATGCTTACCTTGGTGCAGAGCTTGGCAGCGGCTATGAATGGTGGCACAATTTCTATGAGTTCCACAAATTAGCTATCGATGAGCTCGAAGCTTTCGATTACAACGAATATAAGAAAAACGGCTTCAAGGTCAAGCATCTCGGAGATTACGAGCTCACTCTTGAAGATAGACCCGAATGATCTAAAAATAATTTTTCATTGAAAGGAAATATCAAAATGAAAAGAGCGATAACCCTGATACTTTTAGCGTCCATGTTGCTTTCCGCGTTCTCATGCGGCAATAACGAAAACGGAGAAAATACCGAAGCATCAAGCGATAGCTCTGCTTCGAACTCTGATAGCGGTACAAAGGCTGCTGATACTCCGGATTTTGAAAGATCTGATTTCGGCGGTGAGAAATTCACTATACTCGCATTCGAGCTTCCTTTCTATGATGAATATTTCTTTGCTGAGGAAGCGAACGGCGACCGTATGAATGATGCGATATATGAGCGTGAGCTCATGACCGAAGATTATCTTGGTGTCGAGATAGAAAACTATATCGTTCCGACACATCGTGATCTTGCAAGTACGGTGCAGCAGACAGTAGCTGCCGGAGACGATTCCTTCCAATTGGCTCTTCCGCACTGTATACGCGGTGTATCTGATATGCTGACGAGCGGAAGCCTTTACGATTGGAACGAGCTGCCGTATATTGACTTCTCAAAGGATTATTACAACCGAAACTTCAACGATGCGCTCTCTCTCGGAGATAAGCAATATTATGCTGTTTCGGATTACATGATAGCAAATCCATGCTGCATATTGTTCAATAAGGACATGATAACCGATTTCGGAATGGAAGATCCATATAAGCTTGTATACGATGGAACATGGACTTTCGATAAAATGTATGAGATGGCTGAAAAAGCGACAGTCGATATTAACGGCGATTCGACTATGGACGTGAATGATCAATACGGCATCACCGGACTCGGTAACTGGATACTCAACTGCATTCCATATGCATGTGACATATTCCTTGCAGATAAGAATGATGATGGCTTTGAGTTGGCATACTACAGCGAAAAAACTATAGACATAATTGAAAAATTCAATAAAGCACTTAACAACGACCAATCGATCTATATCTGGTCGTATGCTTACGTGAACGATAAATCCGTGCAGATAAATATGGACAGCGGACGTTCGCTCTTCCAATGGTATCCTCTCTATCAGATATACGATTTTCGAGACAGCGATGTTGATTTCGGCATACTTCCATTTCCGAAATACGATGAAGCACAGGACAACTATTATACAAATGACTGGGGCTCTCTTATGTGTATACCTGCATCTATAAAGAATCCCGAAATGGTCGCGAAGGTCATCGATTATATGAGCTATATCAGTCAGAAGACCACTATCCCCGCATATTATGATGTTACGCTTGTCGGAAAGCTGTCACGCGATGATGATTCAGCAGCTATGATGGATATTATATTCGACAATATCGTATATGACGCGGGAATGAACTATTTCGGCTTCGGAACTAACATGATGAAGCTGTTCTACACGCTTGAGGAGCTTGTCTGCATAAATAACAGCACAGATTTTGCTTCGTGGTATGAGCAGTATGCTGAGGGAGCGCAGGCAGAGATCGACTCATTTATGAATATGATGTCTGAATAAAATATAAGGTGTAATTTATGGAAAACCATATCTTTGACGGAAGGCTTATAACACATCCGTCTTTAAAGGACTTCAAACCGGTAAAGCTTTGGCACAGGCAGCTTGAAAAAGCTCCTGCGCCCGGCGATATGCCGCAGGATCAGCATATACTTTTTAGAGACAGCTTTGAGTATAACGGTGGAAAAGTATACATATATCTCACAGCCGATGATTATTTCAAGCTCTATATAAACGGAAACTTTGTAACTCAAGGTCCTGCTCCGGGCTTCGATTTCAAATATTACTATATGAAGGTTGATATAACCGATCATGTCCGTAAGGGAAAAAATACCGTTGCATTCCACACATACTATCAGGGACTCGTGAACCGCGTATGGTGCAGTGCGGACAATCGGCATGGGCTTATATATGACATATTCGAGGATGGTGTTCTGAAAGCAAAAAGCTCCGAGAAGACAAAATGCACTATCCATACAGCTTATCATGTGATAGGCAAGGTCGGATATGATACGCAGTTCATGGAGATGTACGATTGCCGTTCAGCCGAGATAGGCTTCGAACAGCCCGAATACGATGATTCTTATTGGTCTGATTCAGCTATCAACGAATATGCAGACTACAAATTTATTGAACAGCCTACAAAACCACTCGATTTTGAGATCATAGCTCCGATATCTGTTCAAAAAACAGATAATGGGCTTATGGTCGATTTCGGAAGTCAGTATGTTGGATACCCTATCTTTAATGCGGTTGGAAAAGCAGGTGAGACACTGAAATTATTATGTGGGCAGGAGCTGAATGATGACGGCAATGTCCGCTATAAGCTCCGTGCGAACTGTACATATGAAGAAGAAATGGTGCTTTCGGGCAGGGTTGACAGATTTGATCAATATGATTATATGTCATTCAGATATATGGAGCTTATCCTTCCTGAAGGGTGCGAGATAAGTGAGATCGCATTTATTTCACGTCATTATCCGTTCGAAGCAAAACGTGGATGTGCATATGACGATCCGAAGTTAAAGGCTGTATGGGAGCTTTGTGTGCATTCCTTAAAATACGGTGTTCAAGAGGTCATTCAGGACTGTATGGAGCGTGAGAAGGGACAATATCTCGGTGACGGCTCATATACGAGTACTGCGCTTGCGATACTTACTGATGACACCTCTATGATGGAAAAAATGATCACGAATGCGCTCGACACAGCCTTTATAACTCCGACTCTTATGACCTGTTCGCCCTGTTCATTCATGCAGGAGATCGCAGAATATGTCCTGATGCTTCCAGAGCTTTTGCTTGCACAGATACATATATCCGGCAATACTGATTTCGCTGCAGAGAATTTCGACCGTGTTGCAGCTGTGCTTGACGCATACAGAACCGAATATGAGCGTGAAGATCATCTTTTGTACGATCTTGACAAATGGTGTGTGGTAGATTGGCCGCAGGAAGCACGCGATTCATATGATTTTGACCTTACAGAGGGGAAAGTAGCAGTCGGAACACACAATGTCATAAACGCATATTATATAGGCGCGATAAATTCGTTAAATAAGATCGCGAAAAAGCTCGGTCGTCCGATATATCGAGATACCGATGAGCTTGTGAAAGCTTATAGAGCCACATTCTTCTGCCCGGAGAAAAATCTATTCCGCGATTCGCCAGAAAGTGGACATTGTGCGTTACCGTCAAATGCTATGGCACTCGCAATGGGGCTTTGTCCTAATGATGAGACTATGAATAATATAGTAGATATGATCATGAGCAAGCCGGCAACTTCCTCGGCATTCTTTATGACCTTTGCATCGATGACCGGACTTAAAAGACTCGGACGAAATGATCTTATTTGCGAAATGATCAAAAACGATTCCAGATGGCTGAATATGATCGCCGAAGGTCATACCACGACAATTGAAGCGTGGGGAAAAGCTTCGAAATGGAACACCTCGCTCTTCCATTTGTGCTATGCATTCGCGGTAATATTCTTATCCGATTGGGGAATGGAGGAATTATTCATATGAAGATAATCGAACGTTTCAAGGAAAAGCAGAGCAATTTAAATTCCTGCCGACAGCCGGTGATAGCCTTTTTGGGAGACAGTGTGACTCAGGGCTGCTTTGAGATATACAGTGAAAACGGACAGGTCAAGACTACATTTTATCCCGATGAAGCTTATTCGTCAAAGCTCAAAAGCCTTCTCGCTATAATATATCCGTCAGTATCGGTAAACATTATAAATGCCGGAATTAGCGGTGATACCTCTTGGAACGGACTTGCAAGGCTCGAACTCGATGTTCTCAGCTTTTCTCCGGATCTTGTAGTTGTATGCTATGGTCTGAATGATGCCGGAAGAAAGGAAACCGAGCTTGAAAGGTACGGAGAATCTCTTAAGGAAATATTCAAAAGGATACAAAACAGCGGTGCTGAAGCGATATTCATGACTCCGAATCTCAGGTGTAATTATGCCGATTATAAGGACAGCGACAAGATACTTGAGAGCTGTATACGCTCAATCAGCGAAAATGAACGAGACGGATGGCTTGAAAAATATCTTGAACTCGGAAGAAAAACAGCTGAAGAGCTTGATGTGAAAATATGTGATTGCAATTTGATCTGGCAAAAGATGGCTGAAGGCGGAGTTGATACCAATAGACTTTTGTCAAATCACGCAAATCATCCGACACGTGAGCTTCATTGGATGTTTGCATATGAGCTGCTAAAAACTATGCTCTGTGAATGATCTGCTCTGAAAATGATATGCACCCCAAAAGCATTTTACTTTTGAGGTGCTGTCTTATTTTGATATTCTATTTGTGGATTTTTGCAATGATTATTCCGATACAAAGCACAGCAAAGGATATTCCGACAAGTATCCATGAATTTACATTAGATACTGTCCGAGAACCGTTCGGAAGCTGCATATCGGGTGTATTCATGCCTTCAAAGCGTTCTTGCTTTTGATCTTTTTCAAAATTATCGAAATTTTTGTCACTTCGGTCATTTCGCGCCGTATCGTTCGGTATCTCACCGTTAGAGCCATCTGCTCTGAAGCCTTCGGGCAGCATCTGACCAATATTCGGCATTTCATTCATATTGGTGTTTTTGCCCATATCCATCGAACCCATATCCGAAAGCGTTATATGCGAAGCATCTGAATAATTCATAGCTTCGTAAGTTTCGTTGTTTTCGAGCTGTATTTCTATGCTTTCGCTGCGAAGCTTACAAAATTCGCGCAAAGTCGATACGCCCTTTTCAAATTCATCATAGTCATAGAATTTTGTCGGGTCTTTTTCGACATAATCCTTTATAAGCTCATATGCGCTGTCGATTATCTGTGAAATATCTATCTTAAGTAATTCCGAAAAGTATTCGTGATACATTTCGGTGTATTTTTCATCAGACAATATCCATCCCCACATCGGTCGGTCATCGGGATCTGATGTGGGAGAATCTATCGGCTCGTTGACGGTTGAAGACGCATTACCGCCGGCAAATGTACCGAATGCGAGGTTGTAATCCCATGGTATCATCGAAAGCTGACCATCTTTTTCATAGAGATAGTAGTTGTGTACCATCGAGCCGGTGTAGCTGTCACCGTTCACGACATAATTGTGTACTACGAAATATTTTAGAACGCCATCAATGTCAACGACATCTTCTATGTTGTCATATTCGTATAATGATTTTAAGGACTCAATCAACCGCTTTTTATCGGCTTCGGAAATATTTGTCTTTGCATTGTCCCATATATTTGAATAGCTATCAAGCTCATCATCTATATATTGCAGCTTTACATCTGATGAACCCATTCCACCGCCGAATCCGCCCATTTCTCTGTGATCGGCTTTACCGAGGTCTTTTCCGCCAAATGACAAATCTCCGAGATCATTTTCTTTCGTATCTTCGAGATTCGGAAGATCTGTATCTGACATCTGCGGTATACCGCTATTCATATTCGGCGGCTCGATATTTCCCATATCGTTTTTCATATCGCCGCTTTCACGATACATTTGCATATCACCGTCAGCCATGCTGTTTGGAAACTGTGGCATAGATACGTCCGAAAAATCAAAATTTTCCATTATCTCATTCATGTCGAAATCTTTGCCGTTCCCTCTGCCGCCGCCGAAGCTCATGCTGTCGGGTTTATATAGCTCGCCGTGGTCAGAACCGTAATTTCTCGTCAGAAAGGCATCCTCGATTCCTTCTACCGCGAGATACATTCCCCAGTCATTGCCGTTTACTGTGATGTATGTAAAGCTGCACAGTGGTGCATTTACTCCAAATTCGTTCATCAGAGTATATGTCAGATAGTCCTTCATCATAGTCGAATCCTGAATTAGATTGTTGAGACAGAGCTTATCGAGTCCGTAATAGGTCTTTGTGCTGTCATAGTGGTCAAATTCGATCTTTAAGCTGTAGCGTTCGCTTCCCATTGAGGCAACGTTTGAGAGGGAAGTATTGCCTTTTGCGCGTATTCCGACATTTTTATATGCCTCTCCGTCTATAACTATGCTTGCGTTATAATATTCTTCATCGGCGGCATTTGCAATTAGATCGTCCCAGTCATCCATAACAATATCTATGGTGTGCATTCTTGAATTGTCGAATAATCTCGTCTCATAGCCCATAGTACGTGCCGATACCTGTATTCCGAGCGAGCTTCCGTTCATAAATAATATCGTGATGACTAGCATCAGAGCTGTCACGCTCCACGCGAACTTTTCAAAATGTTTGCTTTGTGACATGATCTATCCCATATATTCGCCGTTGTAGGAAACAATAACTGCGCTGTTCACACCCTGCATTTCGGAAAGCGTACTTACGAAATCTGTGTTGTCATCCTTTAATCTTACTTCGATATTTAATTCAACCGCACCCTTTACAGCTGATTTGCTCTTGACAACACTCTTTATCACATTTTTATTTAGAAACTCAGCCGCACGTGTTTCGCTCTCATGATCGCAGCAGTTCAGCACGACCATGTATGGATGCGAATATGATTTTTTGTTTACAAAGACGAGGAGTACGATGCCTATTATAACGCTGCTTATTACGGCAAGCGGTATCATTCCTGCGGCAAGCACGATACCCGCACCGATAGACCAGAATAAAAATGCTATATCGAGCGGTTCTTTGATAGCGGTACGAAAACGAACTATCGACAATGCACCGACCATACCGAGTGATAATACTACATTAGATGTAACGGCGAGGATAACGACAGAGGTTATCATTGTCAGAGCAACGAGAGTAGTGCCGAAGCTTGCGGAATACATAACGCCGCGATAAGTTTTTTTGTATATGAGGAATATGAATAGACCTATGCCGAATGACAGCAATATGGTCAGGAACATATCGAGCAGACTGACTGCCGTGACGTTTTCAAGGAAACTTGATTTGAATATATCGTTGAATGACATTTTATTCCCATTGCCTTTGTTTTAGAAAGGCATCCTTTCTTGGTTAAAATTTGATCTGTGTCGGAAAGCTTGACTTAATCGTACATTCGACAGGCGGCATATTTTGAAAATGCCGAAGCCGATCTGCAATCAAGCTGTACTGCATCACGTATTACGTCAGGCAGAAAATTATCCCACTTGACTTCAAGTATAGCAGGCGAATCCTTTATTGGTATCGTTGCGCACTTCGGATCGAGAAGTGACTTGCAGGAAAGCCCGGTTCGAATATCGTGATCCAATGTCACACGCACATTTCCGGCTTCATATATGAATGGCTCACGTGTATAATCGACTATCACCTTTGCACGAAGTCCTTCGTTTTTTATTCTTGTGTAGAATCCAAGAATTACATCGTTTTGGCTTTCGGACATCCATTCGATCTCACCGTTTACTATGCGCTCGGCTTCACATGGAGTCAAAAGAGCCGAATCCTTATATCCGAGATCTCCATGCTTGAATTTGCGTTCGAGATGTATGACAGATGGGTCGTTGTTGTAAAGGCGTATGCGGTATTTTTCACGGATATTCACTCCATCAAGTTTTTCACGGAGTGCTTTGTCATATATATTGTCGAAATACAAGCTTCGTATCTCGTATTTTCCTCCTATCACATGACTGTCCGTTTTCATGACCGCTCGAAGTCGTTGCCTAAGTATCAGCATATCATATGGATTTATCATATGCTTGACTTCGTGTCTGAATTGCAATTTGCATCATCCTTTCTGTCGTATATCGACGATAACATTTTAGCACACTATTGTGACGGTTATAAAACAGATTCCTGAATTTTACAGTTTTTCTGTGTGATCAATTAGCCCCCAAAAACAAAAACGGACGAATGGATCGTCCGCAAAAAATATATTTTACCAGTATTTTACCGCATTGAGTATCTCTTTGTCTATAGCCTCAAAATCGCTGGTGTGAGGATATTCAGCCATGTCTGGATGATGCTTGAATGCCGCCTTCGCATTGTCCGCATTAAGCGAAATAGTCGCGAGCATACAGCCGCTCTTACGTATTTCGGCTATGTTTTCATCCGAAAAATCACCTGTGTATACGAAGCACTTGTTAGCGTAGTCCTTTACATCTGCTAACTTTTCTCTTGTATAATTCTGTTTGGTGTCTATGAATCTTGCATCAGGGTCGATAGCGAGTATCTTGTTTATTGCAGCCGCTCCGGAAGCATTAGTAGCATATACGACTCTTCCGCGCATACCCGAACTTACGACCATTTCTGCGATCTCCTCGGCATGTGTAATTCCTTCCTTGAGGTCGATATTCAGACACATTCCGGTGAAATATGCGAGATGGAGAACTTCCTTAAGTGTCGGGACACGACAGCCATCATCGCCGCCCTTTACAAAGCGCAGCTTTGCTATGTCTTCATAATTCGTTTCGGAAATGACATATTCGACCAATTCACCGTTTTCATTGAATGCCTTTACAGATGGGTCGTGATTTGCAACTATTATTCCGTCTTTAGTAGTTCTTTCATCGGTCTCGATCATATCCGCGCCCTTATCGGCAGCCAAAAGATATGCGGCGAGAGTATTTTGGTGTACACCGTCTTTAACGAATCCCTGATGTGCCGAAGAGATCCATGTCTTATTCATTTTCATATATGTGCTCATGAGCTTTATCCTTTCGTTATCTTCATGGTGATAAAATATCCTATTAAAGATATTTATATTATAGCACATTGTAAAATATTTGTCAAGTGATTTATTAAAACTATATAAATCTGAGCAGAAAATAAAAAATCGATCTTTGACCGAACCATTTAAATATTTTTGCGACTATACTCATGAAAGGAGAAAACAGTATGGATGACCAACTGCTTGAATATTATGATTACATACGAAGATTTGCCGAATCGAAATGCTCATCATATGAGGATGCCGAGGATCTGGTGTCCGAAACCTTTCTCGATGCCTTGGCATATTTGAGAAGAGGCGGAGTGATAGAATATCCGAAGACCTGGCTTGCGAATACGTTTATGCACAAATTTAACAGTATGCTGAGAAAGAGGTATTCACAGCCGCCGACAGTCGATATTTTCGAGGCTGATAATATTGCAGCAGATGAAGGTGATGATGAACTGATCGAGGAAGCCGAGCGTGTGAGACGTGAAATAAATTATCTGTCCAAAACAACACGTGAGGTTATGATACGTTATTACTATAACGGTCAAACTATATCGGATATAGCTTATCATATGGGTCTGCCGTCAGGAACGGTCAAGAGCAGACTTTCGGCAGGTCGCGAAAAGATCAAGGAGGGATTTACACAAATGAACGAAGCAAGAAACAATATACCCGGAACGCTGAATCTTTCGATAAGCGGAAGCGAAGGACTTCACGGTGAGCCGATGTCCTGCGTTGAAGACGATCTCATAGCGCAGAATCTGCTAATATCCGCATACGAAAGACCGCTCACGGCGGTAGAGCTTGCAAATGCGCTCGGAATACCGACCGTATATATTGAACCTATTATCAGAAAACTTACGAATGCCGAGCTTATGGTCGAGACTGACGGAAAAAGATATTATACCGATTTTATAATATATCGTCCGGAAGACTTGATACAGCATTTCCCGGCACAGCAAAAATTTATAAAGGAACGTTTTGACAGAATATGGAATATTTTGTCGAATAGATTAAACGAACTCGACCGGCTTGATTTCGTTCGTGAGATGAACGTTCACAGCAGGACGAAGCTCGAACGTTATTTTCTGCTCTGTGCATTGCAACGTTTTCAGCTCAGGCTGTCAGACAACAGCACATACAGACATCCGAATCGGCGTGACGGAGGAAGCTGGACTGCGAGCGGATATTATACTCCGTCCGGTTATCAAAGCGAGGAGCTTGATAGAGTGAAGGAATACAGTGTTATCGGAGGACATCGCACAGATGGCGGTGAATGCGATCATTTTGATGCGAAATTTTTGCAGATGGTAGAATTTGACACGACTCTGTGGGATAACCCACACAGATTCGCTGTCTGCGGATATGAGCTGTATTTTAATGAAATACGAAAGTTGCTCTGGTGTATATACAAAAAACTTCCAGTCGAAAACAGCGGAATATCGTCCGCAATGATAGAAAAGCTCCCCGATCTCATAAAGTGTACGGGACTTATAATCAGAGAAGATGGTGAACTGAAGGTAGATATTCCGATCGTTGAGCGAGAGAATTTCAAAAAGATAAGCTCATTGATCGAAAAATGCTTCGATGAACTGAAGTCTGAGCTTGGCGGAGAATATGCAGAGTATCTTAAGGGTAATATGCTGTCGCTGCCGAAACATTTGAAGGGTGTAAGCGATATGTATCGCTATCTTCCGGCTACAGAGTGTATTGTTATGCTTGTTATCAGAGAAGCGTATGAGAGAGGACTGCATCTGGCAGATGTAGATTACTGCTGCCCTCCAGTGGTCTTGATATACGAAGAAAAGCAGAAATAAAATAAGATCGGGAGCATTTCGTTCCCGATCTTGCTATTTTAAAGGATTCTCATTGCAGTATATTTTTCTGCGAGCGTGATACCGATCTCAAGCGGATTGACCTCGCCTGTAACGACCGCATAGCAGTCTTCGCTGTCCTCAACAACCTCTGCATCAAGCATACACAGGCAATGGTTTGGCTTTTTGTCAAAGCGCAGATAGAATTTGGATTTGAGATGGTCTGCATCGAGCAGTTCGGATTCGGGAAGACGTTCCCATATATGCACATTGTGTATCGGATGGTCAAGGTAAGTAGCTATGTCGATTATATCAGAAACGACCGCGCTTGCAGTTGGGAGTTTTCCCGCACCTCTTCCGTAGAACATAACATCTCCGATAGCATTTCCGTTTACGAGCACTCCATTGTATACATCCGAAATATTTGCAAGCGGATTTGAATTTTTGACGAGCATGGGCGCAACTGTTGCACAGAGCTTTCCGTCAACTCTCACTGCACGTCCGATAAGCTTTATCGATGCACCGAGCTTTTCGGCTATCTCGACATCCTTGAGAGTTACGCTGCGTATTCCTTCGGTCTTTACCATTTCCGGCGGAATTAATTTTCCGAATGCGATAGCCGAGAGAATGGATATTTTTCTGCAGGTGTCTATACCGTCAACATCGGCTGTCGGATCTTTTTCGGCATACCCCTTTTCCTGAGCCTCGGCGAGTGCTTCCGCAAAATCCTTGCCTTCGTTTATCATCTGAGTCAGGATATAGTTGGTAGTTCCGTTAAGTATTCCATCGACCTCGGTAATATCATTGGCTGTCAGGCAAGAGCCGATAGGATGTATCACCGGTATTCCTCCGCCAACACTCGCTTCAAAGAGATAACGAACATTGTTTTTTGCGGCGATCTCAAGAAGCTCTGGACCGAAGGTAGCGACTACTTCCTTGTTCGAAGTTACAACGCTTTTTCCGGCTTCCATTGCAGCCTTTGAAAATTCGAATGCGGGATGAGATCCTCCCATAAGCTCAGCACATATCTTGACCTCAGGGTCATTCAATATGATATTAATATCGTGAACTATTTTGTCTGCGAATGGACTGTCCGGAAAATCGCGCAGATCGAGAATATATTTTATGTTTATCCCGTCACCGACACGCTCGGCGATCAGCTCGGCATTCTTCGTAAGCACTTCGGCAGTACCGCCGCCGACTACTCCGAATCCGAATATTGCAACGTTTATCATTTTATTATAACCGTAACGTTTTGCACGTGATGTTGCACATCACAACGCAAAAGCTTCCTTTCTGCTCCATCTCGGAGCTTGGTTTGTGATAGCATTTTTAAGATCGAAAGTGGCAGAGCAGAACTCTGTTTCCTTTCTCATATTAGCTTACTACTATTATACCACAAATCGACACAGAATGCAAGAGGTAATTTCACAGATTATAAAATTTATATAAGATACCTGAGTATCACTCTCAGCAATCCGTAATTATCGTCATATGGCGGATAGCGGAAGGGATTTATATCTATGTGCGATGAAGATTTCATCACAGAGGCTTCTGTGCTGAAGGTATCGAATCCGGCTTTTCCGTGATAGCGTCCCATTCCGCTTTCGCCGACACCGCCGAAGGGAAGGTGGGGATTGGCGATTTGCATTACTGTGTCGTTTATGCAGCCGCAGCCGAAATCGAGATTGTCGAGCACATTTTTGCAGGTCTCCTTGTTCTTTGAGAAAAGGTATAATGCGAGAGGCTTCGGACGCTTTTTGAGCGTGTTTATAACAATATTTATATCTCCGAATTCGAATATCGGCAGTATCGGACCGAATATTTCTTCGCTTGCGAGCTTGCTGTCCTTTTTGATATGCTCCATAAGTGTAAGAGATATGCGGTTGTTTTCCTCATTGACCTCGCCGCCGAATATTATATCTCCGTCGGCAAGATAATTTTTGAGTCGGTCGAAGTGCATTTTGTTTATTATCTTCGGATAGAATTTGTTTTCGGTCGGAGAAGCCTGGCAAAATCTGTCGCAGTATTCCTTTAAATATCCGATAAATTCCTCTTTGACACATGATTCGACATAAAGATAATCTGGTGCAACACAGGTCTGTCCGGCGTTGAGCAGCTTTCCGGCGACAATGCGCTTGGCTGCAAGCTTTAGATTTGCGGTTCGGTCAACTATGCAGGGGGATTTTCCTCCGAGTTCAAGTACTACCGGTGTGAGCTGAGCTGCCGCCGCTTTTGAGATTATTCTTGCAACGGTCGGACCTCCGGTATAAAATACCAATCCGAACTGCTCCCAACGGACAGCTTTTACCGCTTCGAAGCTGTCGATGTAAGCTGCGATGTATTCGCGGTCAAAATATTTGTCGATCAGCTCACAAAGTAGCTTTGATGTACGCGGAGATTGCTCTGACAGCTTAAGTATTGTGCAGTTTCCGGCAGCTATCGAGGAGATGAGCGGCTGTATAGATAAAAGGAACGGATAATTCCACGGCGAAAAGATCAT
Source organism: uncultured Lachnospiraceae bacterium (assembly GCA_964603455.1). Taxonomy (GTDB): domain Bacteria; phylum Bacillota; class Clostridia; order Oscillospirales; family CAG-272; genus Flemingiibacterium. The sequence continues at coordinate 37,697 of CAZRVL010000001.1, read as the reverse complement.
TACGAGTCCGCGTGGATGGTGATATTTTTTGCTCGAAGCAGGCCATAGAAAATACGGTGTGGCAGTCGTGTCGGGCGCATTCCAAACCTTCAGATAGCGCAGAGTATGGTTTATTTCCTGATCGACCATTCCGATCTCGGTCATATATGCTTCGGTATAGGATTTTCCGAGATCGGCGCGCAGAGCCTCTAAAATAAGTCCTTCGTTGTCTCGTATCATTATTCTCAGATTTATAAGAAGCTGTCTTCTGAATGAAATGTCACGTGTCTTTCCAGTAGCGAAAAATTCACGCTGAGCGCAGATGGTCTCAAACAGCTCCGGAGCGATATTGTGAGGATTCTCATAATTTTCCATTGTGCGTTCTCCTTGAATGCTTTGATTATCATAATTCTATTATACCCCAAAATTGTTAATAAAACAAGTGGAGTTGTCAAAATAATCGTGCATTTATATATAAAAACTCCCTGCAAAAAATGCAGGGAGAAGCATATTATTTAAGTGTACTTGTGAGTTTTTCCATAGTCTCATCGTATATGTTCTGATTTGAAGCCCAGAGAGATGAGATAGGATTGCTATTTTTTAAAGACATTCTGAGAGCCATAGACGGAGCCTTCTGATCGCCGAAGTTGAAGGAGTATATCTGTGTAAAGTCATACTTGACATTGTTGAATATTATATCGAGCATTTCTGCCGAGCTGTCATCACGTGTTCCCTTGCCTTTGAGCGCACGTTCGTAGTATTCGGGAAGAATTTCTTTGTATCCGTGATATGCCAATGCTTCGAGAAGGCATCCGGTGAGTTCTTCATCGGCTGTAACCGGTGCGATGAACGAGGTAGAGTTTCCTATAGCATTGTAGGTATAATATTCTTCCTGAGCCTCATCGTACTTCGGATATGGAACTACACCGAAATCATCGTCCATCGAACGGAGAGTATGTATATCGCGGAATCTGGAAGCGAAGAACATACTTTTTCCGCTCATGAACAGCTTTACATTAACATTGTCCATATCATCACAGAGATATGCCGAATCGGATGTCTTCAAAAAATCGTATAATTTGTCATAGAGATTTGTATATCTCTCGGTCAGACCGATAAGTGAAGGAACACCGTTGGAATCCTTTTCGGTTATCTTTATGTCGCAGGAATTTATGAACGCATCTACACACATATTATTGTCACAAATGAGTCCGTATCTGTCAGCATCTGTCATCTTTGTATCACCGTCAAGATCTGCAGCCGCGAGTTTCGAATATTCTATAAGCTTATCGAGTGTCCATTTGCCATCCTTTACGATGGTGTATATATCATCAAATTTGAGATCCTCGGCTATCTGCTTATTAAAGCATATATCGTAAGTCGTGTTGTAATAGGATGGATCGATGTTGCCGAAGGCTACAGTCATACGTCCGCCGAGGTCGGATGCCTCGATGATATTTGATGGCCACCAGGGCTTTGTGAAGTCTATATACGGATTGTCTTTCAGGTTCATATAGCTGTCGTTGAGCGAGTCTCCGGTTAGACGGTATCCGTATCCACCTGCCAACTGATAAGCATTGTCTCCTGCCATTATGCTTGCATTTAACGTTGATATCCAGTTGCCGTAATCTCCGCCGTGACCTGCGCGTACATCATATTTGAGCTTTATCTTAAGCTCGTCCTCTACATTGAGATTTCTATGATATACAGCATCGTTTATGACATCTCCTGTTTCCTCGGTCACATTGATCCCGGTTAATGACCAAAGCAGGATATTGACCTCCTGACCTTCGAAAGTCTTACTTACAGAATATCCGTCACCGACTTCGGTCGTTTCGGATTGTGTGTCTGTTGTGGTCTCGGTATCAACATTCGAATTATCGCCGCATGAAAACATGGCGAGCTGTGCCGCGATGAGCAGCAGTGCTGTTAATTTGAGCTTCATTTTTATTCTCCTTGTGCAAGAAAAATTCATAATATATCAACATTATACCACCCCCCCCCCGAAATTTGTCAATAGATTCAAGGAAATATTTACATATATTTTACATATCACTTTTTCTGCACAAGAATTGTTGTTTGCCAAGTTAAATTTTGGAATTATTTGAGTTCATTTATGAGGTTCTTCATCGTTTCCTCATACAGATTTTCACTCTTAGCCCATGTCGATGCCAGCTCTTCGTCATAGTATACAGAGGCTCTGAGTGCCATTGATGGTGATTTATTGTCGCCGAAATTGAAGGAATATATCTGGGTAAATTCAAATTCGATGTTGGCGAATATCAAATCGAGCATCGCTGCCGATTCATCATCGCGAGTGCCCTTACCCTTTAATGCGCGTTCATAGTATTCGGGAAGAATATCCTTGTAACCGTAATAAGCCAATGCTTCAAGTACGCAACCCGCAAGCTCCGCGTCCGAGGTTATCGGAACGAGATATGCGGTCGTGTTTCCGATGGAGTTGTGAGTGATGTATTTTTCCTGTTCCTCATTGTATTTCGGATAAGGGATTATGCCGAAATCGTCATCCATTGCGCGGAGAGTATGTGCGGATTTGAGACTTACCGGCATGAAAAGTGCTTTTCCGCTCATAAAAAGCGTGCTGTTGTTTTCATTTCCATAGCTTACATGATCCGAATTGTGTATAGCGGAACGCAGCTTCTGCTGTACATTTATATATTTTTCAGATAATCCGATGAGCTTCGGAAGTCCGTCAGAATCTCTGGAGGTTATTTTAATATCGCAGGAATTTATGAATGCGTCTATCGACATAGCCGTGTCGAAAAGTACACCGTATCTGTCTTCTTCGGTCATTTTTGAATCGCCGTTGAGATCATCTGCAGCAGTCTGCGAATATTCGAGAAATTTGTCGAGCGTCCATTTGCCGTCATTTACGAGCTGATATATATCATTGAGCTTATTATCCTCGGCAATGACCTTATTGAAGAATACCGCATAAGTCGAATCATAGTATACAGGATCTATGTTTCCGAATGCCATAGTTATTTTTCCGCCTATATCGGCAGCTTCGATTATATTTGACGGCCACCATGGCTTTGTGAAGTCAATGTATGGATTGTCAGCGAGATCCATAAAGTTTCCGCTCAGAGCTTCTGTTGAAAGTCTGTAGCCGTATCCTCCGGCGAGCTGATATGCGTTGTCGCCTGCGAGTATGCTTGAATTTAAGGTCGAGAGCCATGAACTGTATTCATTTCCGTGACCGGTACGTGAATCATACTTAAACTTTACCTTAAGCTCATCCTCTACCTTAAGATTCCTTTTATATACAGCGTCATCTATTACATCGCCGGTTTCCTCTGTTACGGCGATGCGGCTTCCTGTCCAAAGAAGTATATTTACCTCTTTGTCATCAAATGTCTTAGACGGAGAATATCCGTCACTTGCTGTGGTATCGCCGCTTTGAGTGTCTTCAATTGAAGATTCAGTGTTGCTGTTTTGCTGATCACCGCATGAGAAGAGTGCGAGCTGAGCTGCAACGAGGAGCAGAGCTGTTATTTTGTTTTTCATAAAAAACATCCTTTCAAAAATTATATTTGCAAGTTTATTATACCTCAATTAATATATTTTTAAAAGAATTTTTCGAACATGATATAGACATATCATGTGATTTGTGGTATAATGATTACATGAATTTTTGAAAGGATGATGTAATTTTGGAGAAGCAGTTCGTTAAGGATTCAAGAGTGCCGTTTGCTATCTTTTTGGAAAATAAGTCATTCCATAATCATTTTCATTATGAATTTGAGATATTGTATCTTATCTCCGGAAAATTCACCGTCAAGATCGGCGAAAAAGAGTATAAAATGACTCCGGGCGATATGTATTTTGCAATGCCGTTCGAAGAACACGAATATATTTCGGACGAACGAAATTATATGCTGATGATGATTGTTCCGCCATCAAGCGTTCCTGAGTACAGCAATATAATGCTCTATAACCGAATAAAGGATCCGGTCATAAGCACATCGAAGCTTTTTAAGGGGTATGCTGATATGATAATGTGCTGTGGACATTATTTTAACCGCGGAACACGGAATGAAAATGTTTTGAAGGGTATGTTGCTTTCGCTTTTGAGCGAATTTTTTGACAATGTGGAGCTCAAACCGTGGAATCAGTCAAAATGCAGTACGATAGAATTGATACTCACGGTCTGCATGAAGAACTATACAAATCAAGAGTTCAATTTGGAATATGCTTCAAAGATAATCGGGTACAACAGCACATACATATCGCACATAATGTCCGAATGCCTTGGTATCGGCTTCTCGGATTTTGTAAATTCTCTTAGAGTCGAAAGAGCATACTATCTGCTTTGCGAGACCGATCAGAGCATAACGCAGATAGCCTATGATTGCGGCTTTGGCTCACAGAGAAATTTCAATCGTGTTTTTATGAAATTTTCGGGAAGAACACCACGCGATTACCGCGGAAAGTAGATCTTATGCGACATTTGGGAGCTTGAGCTTTTTAAAGCTATGCGCAAAATATATTATTTCGGCAATGGCAGTTATTGCCCATGAGAAGGCATACAGCAGATATAAACTTGGCAGAGTGTGGAAATATGCAAATACAGTATATACCCATGCAACACGGAATACGCACGAACCCATTATCACGATAACAGTCGGTACAAGACTCTTTCCGAGTCCTCTCGAAGCCGCTATCGTGCAGTCCATGAACGCCGATATGCAGTATGAAAATGCCATTATCTTTAGTCTTTCCATACCCTCAGCCGCGACTGCGGTGTCCTTTGTAAAGAGCATCAAAAATTCATTTCCGAATGCCGCAAGAAATATTCCGAATATGAGTGCCGCGCCGAACGAATATGCAAGACTCCAAAAATAGCTCTTTATAACTCTGTCACGCTTTCCGGCTCCGAGATTTTGGCTCATAAAGGACGAGCAAGCGGTATATATAGCAGCCATCAGGTCGTATACGAGCGTGTCGGCGTTTGAAGCGGCTGAGTTTCCTTCAACAACTATGCTGTCGAAGCTGTTGACTCCGGCTTGAATGAAGAGATTAGCTATCGCGAATATAGAGTTCTGAAAGCTTGCCGGAAGACCGAGCGCGATTATCTGCTTTGAAAAATGTGCATTCAGACCTATTTTCTTTGGAATTATTTTGTGATCTCCCTTACATCTTATAAGCGAGACAGTTACCGAGATCGCTGAGATGTACTGAGCGATTATGCTTGCGAGTGCGACACCTGCTACATTGAGCTGGATGACTATGACAAATATCAAATTGAGTATCACGTTTATTATGCCTGATATTAGCAGGAATATCAGCGGCTTCTTTGTGTTTCCGGCTGCACTGTATACCGCATTTCCGAAGTTATATACTCCGAGTGCAGGCATTCCGATTGCATATATGCGGAGATAAAGCTCTGCACCGTCTATAAGATCTGCTTTTGTTCCGAGAAGTTCGAGCAGCGGACGGCAGAACAGCATTCCGCCGAGCATAACGGTTATACCGGTGAAAAGGCATATCAAAAACGCTGTATGTACAGAATCCGAGATCTCTTTTTTGTGACCTGCGCCGATACAACGCGCAACGATAACGTTTACTCCGCTTCCCATGCCGATCAATATTCCGGTCAGAAGCATGACTATTATAGTTGTAGAACCGACCGAGCCGAGTGCCTTCGAACCTGCAAATCGACCTACGACTGCAATATCGGACATATTAAAGAGCACCTGAAGAACGTTTGAGAACATCAGCGGAAGGCTGAATATAAGTATTTTTTTTGGCAGAGAGCCAACGGTCAGATTACTTTTATCAGCTTTGCTTTTTATATTGACAGATGTATCCATATTTTAATTTTCTTTATCCTCTTTGTTTTTGCTTTGATTTAACGGATTGTGGTCAATCGCATTTTTCATGTTTTCATCGCTCACGTGTGTGTATATTTGAGTCGTGTTCAACTGCTCATGTCCGAGAATATCCTTGAGTACTCGAACATCAACATTTCCGCTCTGATACATAAGAGTAGCTGCGGTGTGACGCAGTTTGTGCGTTGAGAGCGATTTATTTCCGAGACCTGCCGCATCGAGATATTTATATACCATCCATTGAACGGTCTTGTTTGATATGCGCGTGTGTCTCGATGACAGAAACAATGCGTCCTTGTCGCGTATTTCGGGGTCTGTACTTCGTGCGGCAAGCCAATCTGAGATCGCTCTGCGGCAGGAATCGTTCAGATATATAAGCCTTTCCTTCGATCCCTTTCCGGTCACTCTGAGAGATTCCAAATTTCGATCGATGTCAGACAGATTTATATTGCACAGCTCGGAAAGCCGCATTCCGCAGTTCAAAAAAAGCGTTACTATGCAGTAATCACGTGCGACACTTTTCGATTCTGTGTCGTTCTTTATCGCATTCAGCAGTTCTTCGCTCTCTTCAAGCGTCAAATATTTTGGCAGAGATTGCTTTTTCTGAGGACCTTCAATATTTTTTGTCGGGTCGTTGTCCGAAAGTCTTGCGGATACGGTTATATATTTGTAAAAGCTTTTAAGCGCGGATAATTTTCTTGCGCGTGATGCCGGTTGGTTTTGTCTTTCATTTAATGTATAAAAAAGGAAAGTGTATATCTCCTCAGATGTGACCGAGGTTATAAATTCGGTATCGAGCTTGGATATATCTATTTGCTGAAGCTCATCGTTATCAATTTTTTCTATGCCCTTACGTTTCAAGGTCAGCCAACGCAGAAATGTGCGTATGTCGAGCGCATATTCTTCCATAGTTTTTTTAGCTCTTCCTTGGACAGTCTGCTTATGTGCCATAAAATCCCGAACGACCTTCGGAAGTTCATCCGGGTCTATAAGAGTCTGCATTTAATATCCTCCACAATAATATATAAAAACTGCAGACCATTGTCTGCATATCACTATTATACACCACTTTTTGCATTTTGTCAAGTGTCATAAGCTTTAATGAATGAGTTAATCTTTATAAAATAAGATGTAAATTTTTACTGTTTCCACTTGATTTTGACTGAAAATCAGGATATAATAGTAGTAACAAAAATTACCGAAAGGTGTGATACTTATTCAGTTTATAAAGGAAAATTCTTACAGCATGGTAAAGGTCTTTTTGACACAGATAGTCATGTCGTTCTTTGGAACCATGCTTGCCATAGCGACACTCAGAAATGCTTCGCTGCTTTTGTGGTCAAGCATATTTGCGGTGGTCTTCGGACTTGCGATAACCTATACCATATGTTGGGATATTGGAGCTGCTGATAAAATAAAGATCGATGGCGGAAGAATGCGCCGGTTTAATGAAAAGGGCATTTTCATAGGCATTGGTGCAAATGTTCCGAACCTTATCCTTGCACTTCTCATGGGCATAGGTGTACTTATCGACAGTGAAGGCTCGCAGGTTATGAGCCTTGTATGCAACGCTATCGCGAGACTTATGAACGGTGCTTTTCTCGGAATAATAAAGACACTTGAAAATCTGCTAATATCCGGACTTCCTGAGAGCTCGGGCACTATGGCACATATATGGTGGTGGTTCATAATTATGACTCTGCCGTCGATTGACGTTTGCGCATTTTCATATCTTATGGGCTCAAATAATCTGCGCATAATCCCGGAGAGACAGCAGAAGCCGGATACATCGACCTCGCGACCGAATATAGCCGACAAGGAAAAGAAAAAATAACTTTCAGGAGGCAGCAATGACAAAGCAACTTAAAAAGATCAAAAAAAATATAAAAAAGTTCGTAAAATGCCTTGACCCGAAGGGTGGTCTCGTGGTAAATGCCAAGTTCGATACGAATGTATCGGTCTCGAAGAAGGGACATGAATCGACTCCGATGATGTCGATAGGCTCAAAGGGTGATTATTCTATTTCGGTATTGAAGCTGACCCTGATATTTATCGGTGCAATATCCTTCATGAGCGGACTTGTGCTGCTAATCGGAAAGGTGAGAGAAACTCTCAGAATGATGAAGCTTCGCCGCGAGATGCTCGAATATGATAAGTATAACTATGAGGATTATTCCGAAGAGAATGTTTGAGCGAATTAATTAAGGTAAGGTCTCGTTTTTGCGAGACCTTAATTAATATACAAATATATTTTTACCTATGCCGTTGGCTTAACAGCAGGTTTCGATAATAAATTAAAATGCCGGATGGAGAAATTTTTAAACTCCGAAGGCTGAGAATATATGGAGGAAAATATGTTTATTCTTCAAAAGCCAAAGGATCGCGAGTTTCGTGTTCTAAACCTCACCGATACCCATCTGACCGCCGATGAATGGGAGTGCAAGGCAGCCGATAACGGCAAGAACCGCCGAATACTTGAATATACGATCGGTTCTCTCATCGCCAAAACAAAGCCGGATCTCATCACTGTCTCGGGTGATATTACATTTGCCGACTCACCGCGAGCTGATTCGGCTTATGAGGATTTTTCGGCTCTGCTTGAATCCTACAAGATACCGTGGGCGTTTGTCTTTGGAAATCATGATAATCAAGCCGGCGCGGAAGTCGCTTCGCATCATGCCGATATAATGCTCTCGCAAAGTCACTGTATATTTGAAAAGGGCGATTCTGAGATGGGCTGCGGAAACTACATTATAAGTATTGAAGAGGATGGCAAGCCGATACATGCGATATTTATGATGGACAGCCACGACAGACTGGATTTTACCGGAGCTGACGGCAGAATCACAAAGAAATGGGCGCATTTGATGGACAATCAACTCAAATGGCAGCGTGAAGAGGCGGAAAAGCTTGGTGTCAATGCTACACTAGTAATGCATATGCCTTATTACGCATATCTTGATGCTTTCAATGCGGCATGGAACGGTTCGGTAGATCCGAAAACCGTAAGTCCTGAAGAGAGCCGCGACCATAAGTATTGGAACGAGGGCTACAAAACTGCATACGGTGCAAAGTACGAGGGAGTCGGCTCTTATCCGGTCGATACCGGAGATTTTGACTATGTGAATGCCGGCGGTCATACTAAATTGACGCTTGTGGGACATGAGCATGTGAACGACTATGTGATAAACTATAAGGGAATGACCTTGGTATATTCGCTCAAGACCGGAGCGGGCTGCTATTGGGATCAGCGACTGAACGGCGGAACGCTTCTGAAAATTTCGGAAAGCGGTGCTGAGGTCGAGCATATACATATCAATGTAGATCATATTGTTAATGATTAAAATTGTACACGTCTGCACAATGCAGGCGTGTATTTTAATATAGAGCTTTCGATATACTTTATATGACTTTTTATCCAACACAATGATTCTTCAACTGCTTTGTGAATATTGACTTAAACTGCTTCGAAAGCGAGGCGTTATTTTTATTGGAATAATTTGTTTTTCCCACTTGACAAAGCCGAAAAAATATGATATAATATTACCAACCTAAATAGTAGGTAAATCGGAAGGATACGGCAGAGCAAGTATCTGCTGTGGAGGTAAGCTGTGAGAAATATCTTTGAAGAACTTATAAGAGCAAACTTCCGTTTCGGACGAATGTGAAGGTATTATCTTGATCATATACAAAAACATTCGATAACTGAAAGGAAACAAATACAATGTCAAATAATTATAAATTCGAAACGCTCCAGCTTCATGTCGGACAGGAAGAGCCGGATATAGCTACAGATGCCCGTGCAGTACCGATCTATGCGACCACATCGTATGTTTTTCACGATTGCGCACATGCCGCAGCACGATTCGATCTTTCCGATGCCGGAAATATATACGGAAGACTTACAAATTCGACTCAGGAGGTATTCGAAAAGCGTATCGCCGCACTCGAAGGCGGTGTTGCCGGACTTGCGGTCGCTTCGGGAGCTGCTGCGATAAGCTATACACTTCAGGCACTTGGTCAAAACGGCGGTCATTTTGTCGCACAGAAGACGATATACGGTGGAAGCTACAATCTTCTGGCACATACCCTGCCGAATTATGGTATAACCGCGACCTTTGTCAATATTCACGACCTTGATGAAGTTGAGGCAGCTGTAAAGGAAAATACCAGAGCAATATATATCGAGACTCTCGGAAACCCGAACAGCGATATTCCGGATATAGACGCATTGGCTGAGATCGCACATAAGCACGGTATCCCGCTCGTTGTTGACAATACCTTTGCAACTCCGTATTTTGTCCGTCCGATAGAGCATGGTGCGGATATTGTGGTGCATTCCGCAACAAAGTTTATAGGCGGTCACGGAACTACACTTGGTGGCATAATAGTCGATTCAGGAAAATTTGACTGGGCAGCATCGGATAAATATCCTGCAATATCCGAACCGAATCCGTCATATCACGGCATATCGTTTGTCAAGGCGGCCGGAGCTGCGGCATTCGTCACATATGTCCGTGCAATACTGCTTCGCGATACCGGAGCGTCGATCTCACCGTTTGCGGCATTTCTTCTGCTTCAGGGAACTGAAACGCTTTCGCTTCGTCTCGAACGTCATGCGGAGAATACCAAAAAAGTAGTCGAATTTCTGACAAAGCATCCGCTTGTTGAAAAGGTAAATCATCCATCAATAAAGTCGCATCCTGATCATGAGCTGTATGAGAAATATTTTCCGAATGGCGGTGCATCGATATTCACCTTTGAAATAAATGGCGGAGCTGCCGAGGCGCACAAATTCATAGATAATTTGAAGATATTCTCGCTCCTTGCAAATGTTGCCGATGTGAAGAGTCTTGTTATACATCCGGCTACGACTACCCACAGCCAGCTTTCGGAGAAGGAGCTTATCGAGCAGGGTATAAAGCCTAATACTATTCGTCTCTCTATCGGTACTGAGCATATAGATGATATTATTGCCGATCTTTCAAATGGATTTGACGCATTAAATTGAGATTTCTTCACCGTTTTCAAGTTCGAAGGATATTATTCTGTCCATGTCGAGATATTCGTTTTTTAGCGATACCGAGCGTATCCTTTGATCATAATAGGTTCGATAATAATATGTCGAGCTATCCGAGTCGATGCAGCTTTGATAGATAGTGTATTCATATTCACCGCTTTCGAGCTCACAGCATCCGAATGGTTGCTCGACCGAATTTAGTATGTGAAAGAATTGGCTTATATTGTCTGAGCTTTTGTCTGAATACTTTGAATTGGCTCTTACGAATGCAGCGCGCACGAATCTTGAATTTGAAGACAGATCTCCCGGAAGTCCTATCGTACCCATACCGCGGCTATACTTTTTGAGCGGTATTCCAAAGCTATTTTTCGGTGCCTTCGGCGAAAGCTTGATAAAGCTGTTCAAGCTAAACAGCTGTGTTGGAAGATTGGGACTGTTTGTGAGCACTCCTGCCGGATTTTCGTAAATATTTATTCGGTCGATAGTCGATTCTACGGCTATCGATCTTTTATCGTCTGCAATCATCCAATGCAGCGGAGAGGGTAGAAGTTCTGGTTCGAAGCACACGTTTGTAAGATTTATTTTCTTCAACATTATTATAGCATCGTCTACAGTCGAACAATATGACAAAATATAAGGTATAAGCTCAAATGAAGCGATATTTTCAAGTTTATCTGACGGCGGTCTGTATGCGGCTTCATAAAAATTCAATCCTGCCATATACAGTCCAACTTCGTTTATGCAGTCGTAGTAGAGCGGAATGCCGTTTCTTATATGCGCCATGCCCATCATGGCTTTGTGAGAAGATATGCTTTTTCCGGAGCGCAGCTCGATCTTGAAATTTCGCGGAGTCACAGCTATATTTTCACCGAATGAGCGTTCATTATCGAGATTCCGTCCGAAATATTTTCCGAAATTCACGGCAGTACACATATTTTTATCATCTCCTTTAAAGATATTATTAATTAAAGCTTCGTGAGATATTCAGGTGCTTTGCGAAAAAGTGTATACGAAAGTTTTATTTTGAAATAAATAAAATCGTTCTTTTGCGCGTCTTGGTTGAATATCGGTTCGAAAAAACAATTGAGAAAGCAAAAAATAATAGACATAATAACCAAAAGCACGACCGAAATGTTTGATTTTGCATGAATTTTACAATTTATTAAACTTATATGACTTGACAGATCTTTAAATGTGTTATATAATATTTAACGAAAATAATCCAAACGAAGAATGGGAGATGCCACGTGACAGATAAGGAACTGCAAAAGCTCAGCCGAACCGAGCTGCTTGAGCTGTTGATCTCACAGACCGAAGAAAACGAAAGATTAAAAAAGCAGATCGAAGCGTCAAGCGCGAAGTTGACCGACCGACAGATCAATATTGAAAATGCCGGTTCGATTGCCGAGGCTTCGCTCCTGCTCAACGGTGTATTTGAAGCGGCTGAGAAGGCGGCTAAGCAGTATCTTGAAAATATCGAGCGGCTAAATGATAATACCGAAAATGAATGTCGCTCTATACGTGAAAATGCCGAGAAAGAAGCGGCTGATATTTTGAAAAATGCCGCTGATGAGGGCGATAAGATACGTGCTAAGGCTGAGGCATACTGGCGTGCCGTGGTCGAGCGTGCTACTGTCATACTAAACAATCAAGACGCTTTGCGTTCAACGCTCCAATCGGCTATTTCAACACCTGTTGAGGGTTCGAATGGCGAAGAAGACTGATATTAGTGCTCCAACGCTTGAACAGCTTTCGAGTGAGCTCAAGCGAGTCAGATATAATCGACGCTATCGTAAAGCGTTCAGAAGTACGGTATGTACATTAATAGTAGCCGCCGCGGTCGCTGTGTTGGTCGCGACGATATTTATGCCGGTATTGCAGATATACGGTACTTCGATGGTTCCGACATTGAGTGAAGGTGATATTGTTGTATGCCTTAAGGGATCTAAATTCGAAGCCGGAGACCTTGTGGCTTTTTATATTGGAAACAAGGTTTTGGTAAAACGCTGCATAGCACGTCCGGGGCAATGGGTCGATATAGACGAGGAGGGCAATGTATATGTGGACGAAGTACTGCTCGATGAACCGTATTTGACCGATAAAGCACTTGGAGACTGCAATATCGAATTGCCGTATCAAGTTCCGGATAACCGCTATTTCTGCATGGGTGACAAACGTTCTACTTCTGTGGATTCGAGAAATACATCGGTAGGATGTGTTTCGGAGGAGCAGGTAGTCGGAAAAATAGTTTTCAGAGTATGGCCTATTGATTCGTTTGGAGAAGTGAATTGATAAATCTTTTGTAAAAAGGAGGTGATCGAGTCTATGAAAAAGGGCGTTTTGAAGGACGCCGACAAATATGCAAAGGCGCATAAGCGAAGATCGCGGTGGTATAAGCTGGTAGTGTTCCTTGCAGCCGCGGTGGTATTCTGCACGACATATGCTCTTATACTGCCTGCGATAACGCTTGAACGTGAAAAGAGCGGATATGTATTTCCCGAAAACGAATGGTTCTTCCCATTCGATTCATCCTATGAGATTGAGTCGGAGACTTCGGATATTTCATCGAATACATCAGATGAAGCCGATTCCGATCCGCCGAGTGATGTTACATCTGATGATCAAAACGAAGAAACTTTAGATGTAGCTATTAAAGACGTAGATACATCTGATGAAATTACGTCTGCTGAAAGCACAGATGACACGGCTTTTGAGGAAACCACAGAGTCGAAGGATGAGTCTGATGCTTCATATGAGACGACGGGCTCTGATGAGATAACGACGGATGAAGTGGTATCTGATACCGAAGTCCCCGAAACTACATTTGATGAGAGCACAGCAGAATCGGATGAAACGACCGTTGAGACTGATATTTCGAGCGATACATCTTTCGATATGTCGATTGACACGTCTGTAGAATCATCCGGTGGTGTTGATTCGGTGATCGAGGAAACTACTGCTGAGACTTCATCTACCGAAACATCATTCGGTCATTCATGGTCGTTTGGTAATTTCGATGATCTGTGGTCATCGTTTGGAAAGCATGATTGGAACGATTCGACTGTTGAAGATCCGAAAGATACCACAAAGGATGATGTAGAGCATATTCATTCCGAAAAGTGCTATAAGGATGGCGAACTCATCTGCGGGCTTGAAGAAAAGAAGGATGTTCAAGATCTGCCGAAGGAAGCCAAGAAGTTGCTTGAAATACTTCCGTCCGATAAGGAGATCACCGAGAATATCGAAGGATATTATGCGGATGGCGATAACGAGGGGCTTGAAGCTTATATTGCAGAGCTTCGCGATATGATAGATTATGTTCGTGGGGAGTGTGAAAAGCTGAATGCCGAGCGTGAAGAGCCGATCTCTATCGAAAATGAGCTGGCAGAGATTGAGAAGCTCATATCCGATCTAACAGACGGTCGTATTCCGCTCCTTAAGGATGACAGTGCGTATGTCAGCGGCTTGACTTTCGGTGATACATATGTCGAGGGCAGAGAGGATGATACCGAGTATCTGGTCGCAAGCGGCGGAACGATAGTATTTAACTTCGAGCTTTCAGCCGATTCGTATACCGGAGATATTTTCGAACACGGACGGATAAAATATGAATTTGTTCTTCCGTTCAACTCCGAAAAAGTCGAATTTGCGGATATATCATGGTTTGATGAAGCTGATATAATCGAGGACGAAGGCTCTCAGGTGCTTGTCGGATATAAGGATATGAAGATACCCGAAAGCGCGGAAGGCAGTATTTCGCTTAAAGTCAACAATGCAGAGGTCGGAGATAATATTTCTCTTACACTCGGTGCGGCTTCTGTGTACGGAGCATGGGATGATATTTGTGCAGAGCATGAAGTTACTGAAAAATTGACAGCTGTATCTGCCGAATATACGGTTATAGCACTTTACACACCCGAACAGCAGCAGAAATTCTATGAGCTTTTTGAATCACGCATAGATGAGATAAAAGAGCCTGAGATCGAAGCTGTCGAGCTTGAAGACGAGATCGAATTGGCATATCATGAGGGAAAGCTGACTAAGGCACAGTATAATGAGCTTTTGAAGCTGCTTGACGTGAAGTCATGCGACCCGAACAGAATTGCCGAGCCTTCGCACGGTGACAACTGGAAGGCTTTGGTTGAAAGCGGATGGTTCGAGGAATACAGCGATTATGCGTATTATACCGAGGAAGATTACGATTTTGCATATTTCGTTGATGATGAAGGCTCGGAAGAGTCCGATGACAAACCTGTGTCTCCGTCAGATGTTCAAATCGAAGACCATGGCGGTTCTAATGAAAATCCGGACGATGGAGTATCAGTCAGCAAGACTATAGAAGGCACTGACTTGGAGAATGTCTTTGATATAACTCTGAAGGTCAGCACCACATCTAAGATCGAAGAAGTCGTTAAAGAACCTGATATGGCAGTCGTTATCGTCATGGATATTTCTAACACTATGACAGATGACTTCGGCGGTATAACTCGCTATCAAGCCGCAATGGATGCAGCAGAGGATTTTCTCGATAAGTTCGCCGAAAGCAATATTCTCGGCGTTAGTAAGATCGGATATGTTGCATTCAATACAGATGCGCATGAAATATTCGGTCTTGAGTCTTGTACCAGTTACGCTGAGGCAAATGCGCTGAAAAATACTATGCGTACCGCAACAGGAAAAATTATAAATGCCGGTGGATATGGAGAAAGTCACAGCCGGTTTACAAACATTGAAGCCGGACTTAAGATGGCTTCTGATATGTTGGACGGCGTTTCAAACAAAAACAAGTTTATAATATTCCTCAGTGACGGCTTCCCTACAACTTATATTGAAAGCGGTTATAACGGCTACGACCCGTATGATTCTACCGGAAGATTTTATGACTATAATATAGGAGCTCCTTGCTTATACGGAACAAGCTACAGTGATGAAGCGGCTATCCGTGCAAGAAAGATGGCAACTTCAATAAAAAATTCCGGAACTACTATATTCTCGATAGGCGTTGATGTCGGCGGTCAGACGATTGCAGGCTATGATACACATACTGCAAAGGATGGATTCTCTGTCATTGACCGTACCGGAACTACATACGAAATCGGAGGTGCGGCTGATGAATCAGCTTACAAAAACTGGCTCGGCAACAGCATCGGCTCAGGCTATTACTACGACAGTACCAACACCGCCGGATTGATCGGTGCTTACAATCAGATTTTCGAAACAATAAAGCAGGAGGTCACAAATGCTTCCGAGGCTGACTGGGTTGCCGAAGACCCTATGCCGCCTATCGCAAATCTTATTAAGGACATCGAATTTATCGGATTTTACGATAAGAGTCCTAAGCTGATCGAGGGCGATCTTTACGGTGAGCATTCCTATGGTGCAGAAAACACCGCATCATTTGCCGGAGAAAAGATCACATGGGATCTCAAACGATCTGGTTATGTCGAATCGAAAAACGGAGATAAAACTATATATACCTATCAGCTTGTCTACAGAGTTCGATTGAAAAACGAAAACGATGGATTTGTCGAAAGGGATATATATGATACCAACGGCGAAACGACATTGCAGTATAAGGTCATAAAGGAGATCAATGGAACAAGTGAAGTCTCCGAATCAAAGGAGATAGATTTCCCGATACCATCTGTATTCGGATATATCGGCGAACTGGAATTTGATAAGGTCGATACACGCGGAAGTCCGCTTCAAGGAGCGGAATTTACTCTGTCCCACGACACAGCCGCGTGCAGCGGATGTCACGGAGACGGTGGGTGTGTTGAACTTCTCGATATGGTCGCGGTATCCGGAGCTGACGGAAGTGTTTACTTCGATGGCATACCTTCCGGTCACATATATAAGCTTACCGAGACCAAGATACCCGATGGATATGTTTCAAACGGCAAGGAATATACCGTTATAATTGCATATGACGAAATAACAGTCCTTGTCAACGGTGATGAAGCTGCGTGGAACGGCAGCATTGAAAACCGAGTTTATTATGAGCTTCCGCAGACCGGAGGGTCAGGAAGTGAGGTATATGTTATAAGCGGAGCTGTTTTGATATGCAGTTCGGTATTGCTCATAGCCTATACAAATTCAAAACGCAGGAAGAATGACGATTGATTCTTCTTCCTGCTCTCAAAAATGTTTATTTTAAAATTTTTATATTAAGAAAGGAATTTTTGTTATGAAAAATTCAAAGAGATTTGCCGCACTTTTGCTGGCAGTCATGATGGTTTTCGCGTTCGTATGTCCCGCGTATGCGGCTGACGGCAGAATTGCGGGAACTAACGATGATAGTGGTAAGATCACTATCACAAACGCAGTCGTAGGTCAGAAATACACTGTCTACCAGATCTTCGTGCTTGAGAGCTACGACACCGACAATGATGCGTATGCTTACACGGTCGCTCCCGACTGGGAAGATTTCATCAGCGGTAATGGAATCGAAGGTACTTATGTAAACGTTGATGATGACGGATACGTAACATGGGTAGAAAATGCCGATGCGGCAGAATTTGCTAAGCTTGCACAGGCATATGCAAAGACTCTCGGTTCCAATCAGGGCGAAAAGACTGCTGAAAGTACAACTGTAGTATTCGAAAACCTCAACCTCGGTTACTACCTCGTTGATACCACTCTCGGTACTCTCTGCTCTCTCGATACTATCAATCCCGAGGTCAGCATACAGGAAAAGAACGTTGCTCCAGAGAATGTAAAGACCGTTGAAGAGGATTCGAACGGTGTATATGGCGATCATAACGATGCTGATATAAATCAGACTGTAAACTTCAAGAGCACCATCACCGCTCAGGCAGGTGCTGAAAACTATGTTTTCCACGATAAGATGTCCGATGGTCTCACCTACACAGGTGTTACCGGAATCACATTGAACGGTACAGAAGTTGATGCAGAATATTACACCGTTAAGACAGAAGGTCTTAATGATGACTGCACCTTCGAAGTCGAATTTACTCAGGCTTTCTGCGATACTCTTGAAGCTAATGATCAGATAGTCATTTCCTATACCGCAACCGTCAATGAAAATGCAGTTGTAGGTCTCCCCGGCAACCCCAACGAAAGCTCGCTCAGCTATGGTGACAGCACTAACACAAAGGTAACACCTCCGAGCAGCACTACTACTTATACATGGGATATGGATGTACTTAAGTATGCAAACGGAAACGAAGCAAAAGTTCTTGAAGGTGCTGAGTTCGTACTCCTTAATGAAGATAAGGATAAGGTAGCTACTGTCGTTGAAGGCAAGTTTACAGGTTGGGTTGATGTTCCAGAGGCTAATGGCGGCACGATCACATGGCCCGAAAATACCGTTCTCACCACCGATGAAAACGGTAAGATCGAGATCGATGGTCTTGATGCTGATACTTATTATCTCCGTGAGGTAAAAGCACCCGACGGATATAACAAGCTTTCCGAAGATGTTGAAGTTATCATCACCGGTGCTACTAAGGGAGAAGATTCCGATGATCTCACTTATACTACTGTTGTTGCTAAGGTAAACAACCAGTCCGGTACTGAGCTTCCTTCGACCGGTGGTATCGGTACTACAATATTCTACATTCTCGGTTCTGTAATGTGCGTAGGTGCGGCGGTTCTGCTCGTTACCAGAAAGCGCATGAATATCAAGGGCTGATAATGCAAATTCGTTAAATTATGCCGCTGCTTTGCAGCGGCAAGGAGATACCTGCAATGAAAAAACATAAAAGCCATACAAACCTGTTTCTGGTTCTAATACTTTTTGCAGGTCTCTCCTTGCTGTTGTACCCATCGGTAAGCGATTATTGGAACTCCTTGCATCAGTCAAAGGCGATAGCCGGCTATGCAGAGGAAGTCGCTAACCTTGATACTGACAAATATGATGAACTTTGGAATGCTGCAAAGGATTACAATGCTTCGCTTGTCGGGCGTGAAAATTCATACTTGCTCGATGATGAGCAGAAATCGCTTTACGACAGTCTGTTGAATCTTTCGGGACTTGGAATTATGGGATATATCGAGATACCCGAGATAAATTGTTCTCTACCAATATACCACGGTACGGATGAAGCTGTCCTTCAGATCGCCGTCGGCCATCTCGAATGGTCGAGTCTTCCGACCGGCGGTAAAAGCACACACTGCGTTTTATCGGGACACCGAGGACTTCCGAGCGCGAAGCTGTTCACTAATTTGGATAAGCTTCAGAACGGTTCTCTATTCATGCTCCGCGTGCTTGACGAGGTATTGACATATGAAGTCGATCAGATATTGATAGTTGAACCTCAGGATACCGATGCTTTGCAGATCGTTGAAGGGCAGGATTATTGTACGATAGTCACCTGTACACCTTACGGAATAAATACTCACCGTCTACTTGTCCGCGGACATAGAATAGAAAATATCGAAGAAGCAAAGATAGCGCGTGTTACCGCCGATGCCGTGCAGATAGATCCGCTGATCGTTGCACCGATCGTTGCGATACCGCTTTTGATCATTTTATTGACCGTGCTTTTGTGCGTAAAGCCCGGAGATAAGGAGGATGCCGATGAAAATGAATAAACGTATATTCGCTGTGATACTGAGTATATTGATGATCATATGCTCGGCTCTGTCTGTCACAGCAAATGATTCTATAGCTTTGACGATCTCCTGCAAAGACAAAAAAGTTCCTTTATGTGGAGTAGGATTTGAAATATTTCTTGTTGCAGAGAAAGACAGATACGGTGAGCTTACTGTATCCGATAATTTTAAAAAATATAATGTCGAGTTTGATTCGCGTTCTCTCGCATACACTCTCGAAGGCTTCGTCCGCCGCGATGCACTTGAACCTTATGACAAAGTGTCATCGAACAGTGAAGGATATGCGGTATTCGATGGACTTTCGGCAGGATTTTATCTTGTAATCACCGACAGGCATACTCAAAACGGCAAGATATACGATTTTGCTCCGTTTACTGTGCTTCTTGAAGATGATCTGACGGTGAATGCAAAGTTTGATTCCGAGGATGTTCCGAAAGAGGACGATACGGTGAACCGCAAGGTTTTGAAGGTCTGGGATGACGAGGGTTTCGAAGCCGAGCGTCCGCGAGAGATAGTCGTATATCTTCTAAAGGATGGAAAAGTATATGATAAGATTGTCCTGAATGAGGAAAACAACTGGCGTTATGCATGGGAAGGACTCGATCCGAACAGCAAATGGACGGTTGCCGAGGATGAGATCGATGGATATGTCGTGACGATAACTCAGGAAGGTATTACGTTTGTAATAACAAATAAGCATTCTGAGCCTGACGAACCTGAGGACACGACCGACACTACAGGTAATGATGATACGACCGAAACTCCGCCGGATGGTACCACACAGTATGAGGATACCACAGTAGCATCAACAGAGCTTGAAACCACAGTTGATGCTGTGACAGATACCGAAACGGACAGCACATCGGATAGTTCGAGTGTGGCAGATACTACATCTGTTCCGGATGAAAATGCTCCGATACTACCGCAGACCGGTCAGATATGGTGGCCTGTTCCACTGTTTACGGCTGTCGGCTTAGCATTCATCGTGGCAGGTATTATATGCTTAAGAGGAGTATTCCGCGATGAGAAGAGCTAAATGCGGACTTGCTTTGATAACGATAGGGCTGCTGCTTATCGCAGTGGCTCTTTTTATCGCAGGCTATAACATATATACAGATCAAATGGCTGACAGATCTGCGCGTCAGGCTCTTGAAAGATTAGCAGAGATCGCGAATTTACCACGTGAGACAGTCACGGAAGTTCCCGAATATATTTTCGATGAAACTGAGACTGTATATGAGCCTTCATCTTCGGATAAGATAGAAATACCAGACTATATACTTGACCCGAATATGAAGATGCCGACGGGTGAAGTCGATGGCGTGGAGTATATTGGAATATTGAAGCTGCCGTCACTTGAGCTTGAACTGCCGATAATAAGCGAATGGGATTATCCGAGTCTTAAGACCGCACCATGTCGATACAGCGGTTCGGTATATAAGGACGATATAGTGATATGCGGGCACGATTATCGTGCGCATTTCGGAAATCTTAAACAGCTTTCACATGGCGACAAGGTGTCATTTACAGATATGGACGGGAATATATTTAATTACACAGTCTCAGATATTGAAGTGCTTTCTGCGACTGCCATTGACGAGATGACATCGGGTGAGTGGGATATGACTCTGTTCACCTGTACAGTAGGCGGTCAGAATCGTTTAGCTGTCAGATTAGACCGAACAAAATAAAAAGTCAGAGGATGAAATTTCCTCTGACTTTTTTTATTTATTGCGCTTTTTGATCTTTACTATGTCCTTTAACATTTTTAGGCTGTCGCTGAAAACGTTGACTTTGCTTTCACGGTGATTTATGATCTTTACTGGCATTTCGGTGATCTTCATACCGAATTTCTGTGCACGTATCAGCACCTCGAAATCAAATGCAAAGCCATCGACCTCACAGCATTCAAATATTTTTTTAGCCGACGCATTTCTGTAGCATTTGAATCCACACTGCGAATCGCTCAGCTTGAAGCCGGCTGCGATCGACAGACATTTCAAATATGTCTTTGAAGCCAACTTACGGATGAAGGTGTAACCCTCGTATCCGTCTTTTTCAAGGCGGCGTGAGCCTATTACAAGCTCGGCATCTGAGGATTCAAATATATCGAATGTTTTTTTTATTACATCAAGACCGTATGCAAGGTCGCAGTCGGTGGAGATTATCACATCGCCTTCTGCTGCAAGTATACCTGTCCTGACTGCACAGCCCTTGCCGCGATTTTTTTCGTATCCAACCGAACGAATACTTTTGTGGCTTTTTGAAAATTCATCGACTATTTTTCTGCTGTCATCAAGGCTTCCATCGTCCGAAAATATTATTTCGTATCCGTTTGGAAAGGTTTTATCCATATATTCAGATGTCTGTCTCAGCGTGTCCGGCAGGATTGATGCTTCGTTGTACATCGGTATAACAAGTGTAGGTTTCATTTATTAAATCTTCTTTCTGTAGACAAATATATCAAAATCCGCGGTGATCTCAAGCTGCTTTAGCTGTTCGAGCCGTTCGATACCGCTTTTTGAAGTTTTGTAATAGTAGGGAGTCATCGAAAAAAGCTGCTTTATGTGCTCACCCTCGCACATGAATCTATATGTAAGATTTTCGGATGACACAAGCTCCATACAGCTCGGAAGATCGCGCCGACCTTCGTTTTCATATACGGTATCATACACAGCTGATTTCAGTTCCAAAAGGTGGCGTTTGCCAGCAGCCCCTATTATTAGAAGTCCGTTCGGCTTAAGTATTCTCATAAATTCATCTGATATGGGCGCGAATATACTGAATACTGCATCGACTGAGCTTGAAGCTATCGGAAGGTCGAATATTCCGCATACGGCGAAAAACGCATTATTATTCATGCTTTTGGCGGTTTTGGAGGCGTGAGCTATAGCGGATTTCGAAAGATCGAAGCCGTATAGATTTGAAAAGCGCGCAAACCGATTTGAATAGTAGCCTTCGCCACAGCCTGCATCTACGGCAACTATATCGTTTCCGATATTTGTTATTTTCGAACCGAGCCGCTCTGCGAAAGGTTCGTATGCACCGGTGTTTAAAAACTCGGTGCGAGCCTTTACCATGTTCTTGTCGTCACCTGAAGGTGTTGTAAAGGTAACAGAACCTGTCCTTGAAATGTCAAAGCAATGTTTGTTTTCGCAGTAAAGACTGTGCTCCTTTAGGTAGAGCGGAGAATCTATGTGACGCGATTTGCAGACAGGGCATATAAGTGGATCCATGTTTTACCATCCTTTTAGAGAGCAGAGTATTATTTTTCGATCTTTACGAGCTTTGCCTGAAGAGCGTAACGGTAGAGACCTGCAGGGTCGTTCTTACAGGTAGAGAGTGTTATTATTCGATCATCGGCGGTGAAGGTCATATTTTTATTGAAGGTCGATCTCTCCTGCATTTCATAACAGAAATCAACAAATTCTTGATCCGAATCAAAGCCCATATCAAAATAATGATAGGTCTGGATAGCTTCAAATATCGCAAACGGTTCATAGGTATATATCCCGTCAAAGGTGTATATTTCGATTACTTTGTTATTAAAGGTCTCTTCATCGAAAAATTCCATGACGTTGTTGAACATATTACCGTCCTTCATATTGTGACCATAGAATACGGTATTGTAATTCATTTCCATATCATCCCATGCGCGAAAATCGGCAAAAATCGATCCGCACACCATATATTCTCCGGTATATGCGTGTTCGAGATAATATTCATTGTCATCCGACTGGACTATCGGGAAACTTATGCGTGTGCCGTCTATATAGATGTAGCCGAAAATATCCGGATTTATGCTTTTGAGATAGGTGAGATTTGACTTCATCTGCTCAAATTTTACATTATATCCGCTATCTCCCAGCTCATCCAAAAGATCATCGGCATCACTGCTCAGATTG
Source organism: uncultured Lachnospiraceae bacterium (assembly GCA_964603455.1). Classification (GTDB taxonomy): domain Bacteria; phylum Bacillota; class Clostridia; order Oscillospirales; family CAG-272; genus Flemingiibacterium. The sequence continues at coordinate 14,364 of CAZRVL010000001.1, read as the reverse complement.
GTATAATAATCCGGAAGAGGAGAATTAGCTCTTGATTTTGAAGCAATCTGTACGGCGCGTTCATCGCCTCCGAGGTCGGTATTGAAAATGTCCTCGGCTATTGAGCCGTATAGCTCGTCTCCGCGTTTATAGTCTATAAAGCTTTGCAGAAGCCGTCCGGCACTCCATATGAATATAACTGCACATACGGCGACTATTCCGTTACGTATCACCTCACTGATGATCTCACCGGCAGTATATTTTTTTTTCGGCGGTTTGGGGGCTATATCATCCGGAGTAAGAGCATTTAGGGATTCGAGAAAAGGATTGGTTGGTTCTATCGGCTCGGCAGCCGAAATATTAGTATTTGAGTCCAAGTTGTTCCTCCTGAAAAAAATATCATATATAATATTATAATTGAGAATCGAAATAATTGCAAGACCTTTTTGCGTTTTTTTGTAGTATTGTTACTTACTGTTCACAATCCGTGTGCAAGTCCGTTTTTACGAAATTCGGTCGGTGACTTGCCTGTTGCCTCGCGAAATATCTCTCTGAAATAATTCGATGAGTTGAAGCCGCATTTCGCAGCGATCTGTTCTATCTTGAGATCTGTATCGACGAGCAGTCTTGAAGCTTCGGCACAGCGTAGCTCTGTTTTGAATTTTATCGGAGTGGTATCAAGATATTCCTTAAAAAGTGTGTATAGCCTTGATTCACTTATAAAGCAGTGTGCCGCCAATTTTGATACTGAAAACTCCTCGCTTATATTTTCTTCGATAAATTTCATGGCTTCTGTAAGTGCTTTAGGATATACTTCATTTATTTCAATGTTTGGAAGTATTTCGGAATACAGCTTGCAGAAAAGTCCGACAGCCTTCCATCCGTCACAAGCATTTTTTTGAGTTGATATAAGTCTGTGTATTTCGGAAAATTCTTTTTTTGATTCATACGACAGATCGAGCTTTTGGAGCATTCCGCATACATTCGAGGTCATTGGCGGCTGTTTATAGTGTATGCTGTAAAATTCGAGCAGTGGGTCTCCGCTCCATTCTGCTCGGTAAATGATCCCTTTGGGGAACAGGAAAATGTCTCCTGCATTTCCGCAAAGCTCACGTCTCCCGGAACGTATCGAAAGATTGCCGTTTTTTATATATGCAATGCTGGCAGAAGAAGTTTTGGCAACAATTAGCATACGGCTTAAGATTTCATTGTTGAAATGCTCTGTTTGAAGCTCTGTGATTTCGAGCTTTTGCTCGAATCGCGGACATATATACATGATCATACCTCAAAAACAGTAGAATAGTGGTGGTTTTAGTATTATAGCATATATTTTTTCTTTTGTCAATATGGTATAATGTAAATAAACATATGATCGGCGGATATAAACGCATTTTTGATCTCAGAGTTGCTGTCTGTCGGTCGTTGAATCTATGAAGGGAAGACTGCTTTTGATATAAAGCAGCAAATATTATCATGAAAAACCGCAAGATATATTTTACAGGTCTCAACACAGCCGAGCTTTTGGTCGAAGATACTCCGGATGAAGTATTCGGCAAAAATGTGCTTTTGAAAACAGAATTTTCCGCTATAAGTGCCGGAACAGAGCGCGATAATCTTCACGCGGAACCGAATATTTCGGGAAAATTCCCCTGCCAGTTCGGCTACAGTGCATCGGCTACGGTCATAGCAGTCGGAGAAGGATGCACTAAATTGAAGGTTGGAGACCGTGTTGTAGTTCCGTTCCAGACTCATTCCGAATTTACTTATGCGAACGAGGATTCGCTTTTCCCAATCTATGACGGCATATCTCTCGAAGAAGCTGCATTGCTGCTTATTTCGACCTTCCCGGCAGAGGGCGTTCGCAAGACCAAAGTAGAATTCGGCGAATCGGCTATGGTAATGGGACTTGGAATACTTGGTCAGATGGCGATACAGTTCTGCCGTATAGCAGGTGCTGTTCCGGTAGTTGCCTGCGATCTGAATCCTGAACGCCGTGAGTTGGCTCTGAAGCTCGGTGCTGATGTTGCACTTGATCCGACCGCTAAGGATTTTATTCCGAAGCTTATGGAATGCAACGGCGGCAAAAAGATCGATATTGCAGTCGATGTTGCCGGACGCACAGAAGCAACGATTACTGCACTTGAGGCTCTTACAAAATTCGGACGCATTTCACTTCTCGGCTGCACAAGACATCCGGGCGAATACGATTTCTATCATCTCATCCATTCAAAGGGAGTTCAGATCTTCGGTGCGCATACTATGGCTCGTCCGGACAATGATTCGCGTCCCGGCTGCTGGACATATAAAGATGATATAAACGCGGTTCAAAAGCTCATTTTGAACGGAAGATTCGATATGAAATCTTTGATAAGCGAGATACATTCGCCTGAGGAAGCATACGATGTTTATTATAGACTTGCGTGCGGAAATAACTTTCCGATCGGTGTGTTGTTCAATTGGAATTTGATAAAATAAATTTAAGCTCAATATGAGCGGAAAGGAAAAATCACATGGTAAAAAAGCTTCGAGTTGGTCATATCGGTACAAAGCATGACCACAGCAGAGACATTGTGCAGTGCCTCGAAAAATTTCCCGAACAGTTTGAGATCGTCGGTATCGTTGAGGATGATCCTAAGTGGCGTGCGGAGGTCGAAAAGACCGAGCCGTATCTGAGACACAAATTCGTCACCGAGGAACAGCTTTTCAACTCTGACTGTGACTTTATAGTCTGCGAGGGATTTGAATACGATCTTACGCAGGCTGCGCTCAGATGTGTCGAAAACGGTATACCTGTTCATATCGACAAGCCTGCCGGACATGATATTGAGACCTTTGAGAAGGTGCTGAATATATCGAAGGCTAAGTCTTTGCCGTTGCAGATGGGTTATATGTACAGATACAATCCGGCTGTAGTTGACTGCTATAATCTCGTAAAATCCGGACAGCTCGGAGAGATACATTCGGTAACGGCTATCATGAGCAGCGACCATTCGCCTGAAAAGCGTCAATGGCTCGACAGATTCGATAAAGGAATAATGTTCTTCCTCGGCTGTCATATGGTCGATCTCATATATATGATGCAGGGAAGACCAGATGAGGTAGTTCCGTTTTTGACTCGCAGCAATATATTCGGCTGTACGGCGATAGATGAAGCTACGGCGATATTCAAGTATAAAAACGGCATTTCGATAGCTCAGTCAAATTCCACCGAAATAGGCGGCGGAGGACGCAGACAGCTTGTTGTAAACGGAAGTCTCGGCAGCTTTGAGATACGTCCGCTCGAATATAACGGTGTCTCTAAGCTTACGTTTGCAACTCTCGAAAACGGAAAGCTTTCATACCGTTATGAAAAGCATGAATATCCGCATATGACATATCTTGAGAGATATGATGACATGATGCTCGATTTTGCCGCTATGGTTCGCGGAGAAAAGGAAAATCATTTCACTTATGATTATGAGCTTGAGTGTCAGAAGCTTGTTCTTGCGGCGTGTGGAATAAAAAATGAATTTCTAAAATAAATTTATCTGTGAGGTTATATTATGAAAAAAGTATTGCTTATCGCCGGCGGCGGTACTCTCGGAACTTATACTGCACGTGAGCTTTTAGAAGCAGGTCACAGTGTTGATGTTATTTGCCTTGAAGACAAAGTTTCATATCATCCGAATCAGAAATTCTTTAAGGGAGAAGCCGATGTTGACTTCCTCGAGAAATTTCTCGAAGGAAAATATTATGACGGAATAGTCAATTTTATCCACTATACAAAGCTCGAATACTATAAGCCTGTTCATCCGATACTTACGGCTCATACCGATCATTTGATATTTCTGTCGTCATATCGTGTTTATGCTGACGAGCAGCACCCGATAACCGAATCCGCACCGCGTCTGATCGACCTTATAGATGATGAAGTATACCAAAAAGAGGAGAGCTATTCGCTTCCAAAGGCGAGATGTGAGGATTTCCTTCGCAATGAGACTGATAATTCAAAATGGACGATAGTTCGCCCGGTCATCTCATTCTCTGCAAATAGATTCGATTTGGTCATGGGTGGAAATATCATGTGGTGTGTTTCGCACGATCAGCCGCTGTATCTTCCGAAGTCCTGTAAAAATCTTACAGCCGGACTCGACTGGGCAGGAAATTCCGGAAAGCTCATAGCAAATTTGCTCTTTAAAGATGAAGCACGCGGTGAAGCCTTCACAATATCCTCGGCTCAGAATCTTACGTGGGGTGAGGTCGCTGATATCTACAAGGAGCTCATTCAGCTTAAGGTAGAATGGGTAGAGCTTGATGAATATTTTGACAAATATCCGGCATTGAAATATGAGAACAGTCATCAGGGACATTGGCAGTTCATATATGATCGTGCGTATGATCGTACCATAGACAACCGAAAGGTACTTGAAGCTACCAGACTCAAAAAAGAAGATTTTTTGCCGATACGTGAAGGACTTCGTAACGAACTGATGATCTATCAGGAGCGCTTACAGCACAAATAACGAGGAGATGTAAAATTATGAAAAAAATCATTACCTATACAATTCTCGCAGCTTTGCTGCTTAATACAGCTGCCTGCGGCGAAGAAAATACAAGTTCTGTAGATTCATCGGGGGGGGGGATCTGAAAGCAAAGAAATTGTTAATATAAATGCAGATGATCTTCCATCGGATCTGAATTTCGGTGGCGAAACAGTTACATTTCTCTATCGTGAGGAAGTAGTCGATGAGTTTTATGTCGAGGAAGCAAACGGCGATGTCGTAAACGATGCGATATACAACAGTCAAAAATCTGTCGAGGAAAGACTCGGAGTGAATATTGAAGTCATAACTCAGCCGGGGCAGTCGGGCGAAGACCGCAACACGTATATGAATCTTATACGTTCGAGCGTAATGTCTAATGATGACGAATATGACTGGGTAGACCTTATGGTTGGCAATGCACCTGTTATGATGCAGGAGGGAATATTCAAAAATCTACTTGACAACAAATATATCGATCCTAACAAGCCCTATTATATGTCCGGACTTGCCGATCTCTGTACGATAGACAACAAGCTCTATTTCATTTCAGGCGATGCTTCGCTTGGATACTTGCAGGACAGCTTTTGCATATTTTTCAATAAGGCGATAGCCGAAGACTATTCGCTCGGAAATCTGTATGATCTTGTTGATTCGGGAGATTGGACTTTAGACAAGCTTATTGAGCTTTCAGCGGCTGTCTCACAGGATATCGATCAAAACGGAACATATGATGATTCGGATATTCTTGGTTTTAGAATGTACGATGATAATCACACGAGCGGATTCATAGCAAGTACAGAGCTTGAAATATGTCAAAAGGACGGAGCAGGCGAATGGAAGTTCGATATGAGCTCTGAACGCAATGCTGAAATAATGGAAAAGTTGAATCAGCTTCTACATCATACAGACGGCGTGAAAATGAACAAAAATCAAGCCGATGATTGCAGCAAATTTTCAAACGGCGAGGTACTTTTCGTAACTGCACAGTTCGATAACGCAGTCACACAGCTCCGTGATATGGATGATGAATATGGTGTCCTGCCTTATCCGAAATTCGACAAGGCTCAGGAAAATTATTGGTCTAACGTTCGTACAACTCACAATTCTTTCTCTATGCCAACTACTTGTAAAGATGCGGATATGGCAGGAGCGGTAATGGAAGCTCTCTCGGCTTCAAATTATGAATCTGTAACGCCCGCATATTTTGAAGTCGCACTCAAGACTAAATTCTCGGCGGACGAGGGATCGGCTAAGATGTACGACATTATTCACGGTGGAATGAAGCTTGACTTTGGATTCATATTCTCGAATGTCATAGGAAATCCTGTCGGAAATCTGGTCAGAGAGGTTTTGAAAGTCGATGGCAATTTCGCCTCTACTTTAGCTTCTTATGAGGGCAAAATAACCGAGACGCTATCGACATATATCGATGTTGTAAAGAATATAGACTGACTTAAACGTTGATTTAGGAAGATCACTGTATGCGCAACCCCAAAATAAATATCATAAAAGATATAAAATAAGGAGAACACAAATCATGAAAAAAATCATTACTTGCGCACTTTTTGCAGCTCTGCTGCTCAATATGGCTGCCTGCGGAGAGGATAAGACCATATCAGATGATTCTACCAATGTGGAAACAAGCAAAAACGCAGAAACAGCCGACCCGACAGCAGATGATCTTCCTTCAGACTTAAATTTCGGTGGCGAAACAGTTACATTCCTTTATCGTGATGAAGTAGTCGATGAATTCTATGTCGAAGAAGCAAACGGCGATGTCGTAAACGATGCGATATACAACAGTCAAAAATCTGTCGAGGAAAAACTCGGAGTGAATATTGAAGTCATAACTCAGCCAGGTCAGGCAGGTGCAGATAGAAATACGTATATGAATCTCATTCGTTCGAGCATAATGTCTAACGATGACGAATACGATTGGGTAGACCTTATGGTCGGAAATTCTCCGGTAATGATGCAGGAGGGTATCTTTAAGAATCTGCTTGATAACGAATATATCGATCCTAACAAGCCCTATTATATGTCCGGACTTGCCGATCTCTGCACGATAGATGATAAATTGTATTTTATTTCTGGTGACGCTTCGCTCGGATATTTACAGGACAGCTTCTGCATATTTTTTAATAAGGCGATAGCCGAAGATTATTCGCTCGGAAATCTGTATGATCTTGTTGATTCGGGAGATTGGACTTTAGATAAGCTTATTGAGCTTTCAGCAGCAGTCGCACAGGATGTCGATCAGAACGGAAAATATGATGATTCGGATATTCTCGGCTTCAGAATATATGACCAGAACCATATAAGCGGATTTATTGCCAGCACAGAGCTTGATATGTGCGAAAAGGACGGAGCTGGCGAATGGAATTTTGACATGAGCTCAGAGCGAAATGCAACTATAATCGAAAAGTTGAATACGCTCATATACCAAACCGATGGATCATATATGAACCATATATCGGATTGTAATAAATTTGCAAACGGAGAAGTTCTATTTATCACGGCACAATTTGACGATGCGGTCTCGCAGTTACGCGATATGAAGGATGAATATGGAATACTGCCGTACCCGAAGCTCGACAAATCGCAGGAGACCTACTGGTCTAACGCACGCACAACTCATAATGCTTTTTCGATGCCGATGACCTGCGGCGATTCTGATATGGCAGGCGCAGTTATGGAAGCACTTTCGGCTTCGAATTACAAATCGGTCACACCGGCATACTTTGAGGTCGCGCTCAAGACGAAGTTCTCGGCAGACGAGGAATCAGCTAAGATGTACGACATTATTCGCGGAGGAATGAAGCTCGACTTTGGATTCATATTCTCGAATATCATGGAAAATCCGGTTACGAACGTTTATATAAATTCCGTAAAAGATGGTGGCTTTGCTTCCACGCTGGCTTCGTACAACGAAAAGATCACGACAGCATTGGCAAATTATATAGATGTAGTTAAAGAGATAAATTAAATATAAAAGGATCGGGAGCTAAATCCCGATCTTTATTTATACTATGGTAAGCAGTGAAATGAGCGGAAGAACGTGCATATACATTCCGCATATCCTGACATCATTGTCTTTGTACGAGAGATATTTTGAGATGAAATTTAATTTTTCCGATACCTTTTCGAGCGGAATATTTGAATTTTCCGCAATTTCACTTAATCTTGCATATCTGCTCTCGGAATGTGCGGTCAGGCTGAATATGCTGCCGAATACCTTCAAGGTATCTCGATCTGACAATCTGTTCAGCAGATCAAGTACGGCATTGAAGCGGTCTTCGTTCAAAAATTGTAGCTTGTTGTTTGAAAAGAATACCGAGCCGCCGTGCATACCGGTCGAAAATTTGTCCGAATATATCCGCGATATGCCCCATTCGCCGTTCGTTGAATGTTCGATGGCGGAAATTTTATCCCATCCGGGATTTTTTGACATTTCGTGTGAAATACGTTCGATATGTATCATTGAGGCGAGTTCCATAGAAAGAGCATCTGCTTCATCGGTCGGAAGGGTTTCGAGTACTCTTTGAAGCTCTGATTTAATATCGGATACACTTAGAGTCCTTCCAAAAAGCTCATCTATAGTAACACCTAAATGATCTGCGATCTCGGGAATAAGCGCAATATCCGGACAGCATTGTGACGATTCCCATTTGCTGACGGCTTGATTTGTAACACCGAGAACCTTTGCAAGATTCTCCTGCGTCATTCCTCGTTGCTTTCTCAAAGCCGCGATATTTTCGTTTATCATAATATTACCACCGTTTCTTATTGCTTTTCTTTGATAATATTATATCATAGAGTGTCTCGAAAGTCAATGACCGCGCAGTTGATATTGAAAACAGGATTTCAACATTAGGTTGGGATTTTTTATATTAGATGTGAGATACGGTATTCGCGTGGAGTCATACCGGTCACGCTTTTGAAAACATGGTAGAAATATACGGCTGAGCTGAAATGACACTTTTCACTTACCTGCTCAATAGACAGGTCTGTGGTTGACAATATTAATTTGGCGGTATCTATCCGGATATTCTGATATATCCTGTTCGGTGTTGATTTTCTGACCTCTTTGAATGCAAGATACAGCGCACTCTCACTTACGCTGCATTCTCTTGCGATCTTTTTAGCTGTCAATTGTCCTGATTCACGCATCATTGCCTCGGCTTTTTCTACGATACGTTCCTGTTGGGTCAGCATATTTGTGCTCATATACGGAAACAGATCAGCTATTATCGTGTAAAGCAGTCCGACTGCGCGACAGTCGTGTTCGGTCAAGCCGGATAGTATCGCTATCTTTGAGACAATATCAGAAGGCGCATTTATTTTTTGTATGGGATAGGTTCGGTTCTGAGGATTCGGAAAATATGTGAAAGCAAAGGAATCCCATACGATATTTTCGCCATGCCAGTAGGATTGGTATCTGCATCCGTAGGGAATATAAAAAATATCTCCCGGCTCAATAAAAAGATCGAAATCTTCACCGCGAAATTCGGAGCTGCCATTTATCATTCTCGCAAGATGGTGCTGCATCATTCCTCGGCTTGCGTCATTGTGATAGTAATTGTGCATTGAAAATCTTCTGAACACAAATTGTACGCTCGTGGTTTGATTCATAATATACCTCTTTTTACAGAATTTCTGAGTTTTTATATAGTATATCATATTGTTTTTGAAATGTCAAGAGTGTATAATAATTATGTAATGGGACATTGAGACGTCGCGGTGTCTTATTTTACAGATTAATTTCTGAGTCATAAATAAATCAATATCTTACTATAATTAGGAGGAGATCGATTTAATGAGAAAAATAAAAGTGGTGCAGATCGGTATCGGACATGATCACGCAACATCGACATTGGAAAGTCTTCTGAGACAGCCTAATGTATTCGATGTAGTCGGGTTCGCTGTTCCGGAATCCGAGGAGACAAAATTTGCGTCAAGCATTGCGGAATATTCCGACAGCGGAAGAGTTAAAAAATTCACCGTGGAGGAAGCATTGAGCCTTCCCGAACTTGATGCGGCGGTTATAGAGACCGAGGAGATAAATCTCACAAAATATGCTCTTATGGCTGCAAAGCGCGGACTTCATGTACATATGGACAAGCCGGGAGGAGCAGAGCTTTCGGAATTCAAGCTGCTCATTGACACCTTAAAGCAGCGAAAACTTGTATTTTCGCTCGGATATATGTACCGTTTCAATCCCAAAGTTATCGAAGCCTTCAAAAAGATCGAAAACGGTGACATCGGAGAGGTGTATTGTGTCGAGGCTCATATGGATTGTGAGCATGGTGCTTCAAAGCGTCAATGGCTGGCAGGACTTCCGGGCGGGATGATGTTTTTCCTCGGCTGTCATCTTGTCGATATTATATACCGTCTGCAGGGTGAGCCTGATGAGGTCATACCGCTGAATTGCTCAACCGGATTTGACGGTGTTACTGCTGAGGATTATGGCATGGCGTTATTCCGTTATCCGCACGGAGCTTCATTTGCAAAGACCTGTGCAAACGAATGCGGTGGGTTCATCCGCCGTCAGCTCGTAATATGCGGTTCAAAGGGAACTATCGAGATAAAGCCCTTCGAGGTACTCACCGATGAACGCGATCTTTTGTACACAAAGATGCGCGAAACTTATTCCGGAGAGGGCTGGAATTCTTTTGGAAAAGAGACGAGATCGGAATATTTTAACCGTTTTGACAGCATGATGAAGAATTTCGCTGAGATGGTAGTCGGTGAAAAGACAAATCCATATTCATATGAATATGAGTACGGACTTTATAAGCTGCTGCTCAGAGCTTGCGGTAAAAATATAGAAAATGAGGTGTTATCATGAATAACGATTTTAGCTGTTCTGGCAAAAAAGCACTTTTGATAGGCGGTGGCGGAACTATCGGCACATATGTCACTGAAGAACTGCTTGCTAAGGGGGCAAGTGTCGATGTGATATGTCTTGAGGATAAGATCTCGAACAATGAAAGATTGACATATTTCAAGGAAGAAGTCAATACCGAATTTTTAAAAAGCTTTCTTGCCGACAGATACTATGATGCCGTGGTAAACTTTATACATTATACCGTTCCGGAGAATTACATCGAGCATCATATGGCGATTGCGCCGAAGACCGATCAGGAGGTATTTTTGTCCTCGATAAGAGCAGTCGGAAATGCGCTGCATCCGATCTCTGAGAAGGCACCACTTATCCTCGACCTGATAGATCAAGGAGAGTATGCCGATGATCCGGTATTCATAGAAAAGGATGACTACGCATTGTCAAAAGCGAGATGTGAACGCTACCTCAAATATGTTTCAAAACAGAAAAACTGGACTATCGTTCGCCCGATGATAAGCTCGTCAGACAAGCGTCTTGACCTTGTTCAGTATACATTTCATGATGTGATCGATTATGCGAGGGAAGGTAAGACAATGTATCTGCCTGACCTTTGTAAAAATAAGGTCGCAGGGCTTGAATGGGCTGGAAATACCGGAAAGATGCTTGCAAATCTGCTGTTCAAAAGTGAATGTATTGGTGAGACCTATCTGCTCTCCACCGGACATCATATGACATGGGAGAATGTTGCTGATATTTATGTAAGGCTTTTGGGTCTAAAGGCAGAGTGGATTCCCACCGATGAATACAGAGCAAAGACATACAAAGGCGGCTCCCCGCTTTTCTATGACAGGGGTTATGACAGATTTTCGGACAATTCGAAGGTGCTTGGTGCGACCGGACTTTCCGAAGGCGATTTTACACTGTTTGAAGATGGAATAAAACGCGAATTAATATCACTTGGTGCAATATGATATAACGCTTAAAAAGCAGAGGAGAAATAACATGAAAAGAAGAGCAAATTCTATACTTGCGATACTTATGGCTGTCTCTACCGCGCTTACCATGTCCTGTGGTGAAAACTCCGAAAAGATCGATGAAACTTCATCTGATCAAACGGAGACCGAAAAAAACTATCCCGATGATCTTCCTGCCAATCTTAATTTCGGAGGAGAGACGGTTACATTCCTTTATCGTTCTGAGATCAGTTCAGAATTTTATGCCGATTCCGAAAACGGTGAGGTCGTGAACGATGCTATATTCAAAAGTATGCGTTCGGTTGAGGATCGTCTCGGAGTTGATATAAACGTAGTACTGCGTGATGGGCATTATGTTGCCGCCAGAGGTGAATATATCGATCACGTAAAATCAACGATCAGAGCCGGTGATACCGAGTACGATTGGGTAGATATGATGATCGGACTTGCGACTATCGAGATGAGTGAGGGAATATTTTTTAATATTGCCGACAACAAATATATCGATCTTGACAAGCCTTGGTATATTCCCGGCATGAAGGACAGCGTTGATATTGACGGAAAGCTGTATTTTGTAACCGGAAACGCATCGCTCGGATACCTTAAGAGTGCGTTCTGTCTTTACTTCAACACACGCTTGATTGAAGATTTTAAGCTCGAAGATCCTTATGAGCTTGTCGATAGCGGAAAATGGACATTTGACAAGCTCATAGAAATGACCTCTGCGGCTTCGGTAGATATTAACGGAGACGGAAAATTCGAGCTTGAAGACAAGCTCGGATTGGTTGAACACGATAATAACCATGAGAACGCATATGCCGCGCCCAATCTCATTGAATTTTATAAAAAGGATTCAAACGGTGACTGGCAGTTCAGCTATGGTTCTGAGCGTGATGTGGATGTGTGCGAAAAGCTTCGAAAAATGTATACTACAGACGGATTTTATAAAAGTAGAGTTACCAACGCCGTTGTCGAAAATCTGGAAAAATACAACGCTATCTCATCAAAATTCTGCTCAGGTGATATATTGTTCATAACTTCCGAGCTTGATGACGCTGTGGTTCAGTTCAGAAATATGGAGGATACATACGGAATACTTCCGCTTCCGAAATATGATGAATCACAGACTCAATATCGGACATCGAGCCGCAATACTCACAATTCCTTCTCTATGCCTGTGACCTGTAATAATACAGATATGGCAGGTGCGGTGTTCGAAGCACTTTCATCATCTAATTATGAAACGGTATATCCGGCTTACTTTGAAACAGCTCTGAAGACAAAGTATTCACGCGATGATGATTCGGCTCGAATGTATGATATTATTCGTGACAGTATGTATCTTGATTTTGGATACACATACTGCAATGCTACAGGAAACGCGATAGCGGCTGTGTTTAGAACTTCTTTTGCCGGCGGTAAGGGTGTCGCATCATTGATAGCATCCAACAAAGAAGCACTTGAAGCAAATCTCGCCGAATATATTGAGGAAGTACGCAGCAACTGCAACTGATCATATTTTAAAATTATCTTCAATAAGTATGAAAATGGGCATTTCCGATCTTATATCGGAAATGCCCATGCTTTTTATTTTAGTCTACCTTTGCGAGGTATGCCTTCTGTTCATCGCTGAGAATGTCGAGTCCGCCGCCAAGCGAAGCTAATTTGATTCTCGCTACTTCTTCGTCGATCTCACGCGGAACCTGATATACCTTCTTTTCAAGCTTGCCAGCGTGCTTTACGAGATATTCGAGGCTCTTTGCCTGGATAGCGAAGCTCATGTCCATGATCTCGGCGGGATGTCCGTTTCCCGCTGCGAGATTTACAAGACGACCCTCTGCCATGAGATTGAGTATGCGTCCGTCGGGCATTCTGTAGCCGGTGATGTTCGGCTTGCGCTCCCAAGCCTCGGCTGCCTTTGCGGCAAGTGCCTTCTTGTCGATCTCTACATCGAAGTGACCGCTGTTTGCGAGGAGAACACCGTCCTTCATTTTATCGAAGTGCTCTGCGCGTATTACATCCTTGCAGCCGGTGACAGTGATAAAGAGATCGCCGAGTGCGCAGGCATCGTCCATCGACATAACTCTGAAGCCGTCCATTACCGCCTCAATGCCCTTTACGGGATCGATCTCGGTGACTATTACATTCGCGCCCATGCCCTTTGCGCGCATTGCAACGCCCTTTCCGCACCAGCCGTAGCCTGAGACGACTACCGTCTTTCCGGCGATTATGAGGTTGGTGGAGTTCATTATTCCGTCGAGAGTTGACTGACCGGTGCCGTAGCGATTGTCAAAGAGGTGCTTACAGTCGGCATCGTTTACGTCGATCATGGTGTAATCGAGAAGACCTGCCGCCTGACGCGCGAAGAGACGGTGTATGCCGGTCGTTGTCTCCTCACAGCCGCCGATGAGGTTCTTGCCGTATTCGCGGCATTCACCGTGCAGAAGGTGTGTGAGGTCTCCGCCGTCGTCGATCATTACATCGGGGCAGAGCGAGAGGGTCTTTTTGAGGTGGGCTTCATATTCCTCATCGGTGACTCCGCGCCATGCGTTGACCTCAAAGCCGAGATCGACGAGAGCCGCGGCAACATCGTCCTGAGTCGAGAGCGGATTGCAGCCGGTCACATATACCTCCGCACCTCCTGCTGCGAGGGTTATTGCGAGATATGCGGTCTTTGCTTCGAGATGTATCGACATGGATATTTTCTTTCCTGCAAAGGGTCTGGTTCTTGTGAATTCCTCGTTGATCTTGTTGAGAACGGGCATATAGCTTTTTACCCAGTTTATCTTATCGTGACCGCTTTTTGCGAGGTTTATATCTTTTATCTGGCTCATTTTTGTTTTTCCTTTCGGTATTGTGATTTTTTGTGGTTTACAGATTTATAAAGTATCTGCGGATCAGCGTTCCATCGACTGTCGGCTTGTCCGCGAGTATTCCGCCGTTGTTTTCGATCGATCGCGCCGAGCCGAGATTGTCATCGTCGCAGATCATCAGAACTCGGTCGAGTCCGAGCTTTTTGCATTCCTCGAGCGCAAGTCCGAGC